>NZ_NAZB01000098.1:0-1109 GCF_003055045.1 Heyndrickxia sporothermodurans | reverse complement strand
GCTTGTCCATGATTTTATTAACAATCCCATTAAAATAACCAAATACATTCTTAATATTTTTCCCACTCTTAATCTTCATAACAAACTCTTTAAATGCCTTGATTCCGATATGTAGTTCTTGCTGTTCTGTAAATGCTCTTTTGCCATCCACATGATTGATGATTCGATTATTTTGTCTAACTACCTTCCACAATTCATTGATTGTCTTTGATTCATGATAAAAATAACTCGTTAATTTAGCAAATTTTTCAGGAACCCAAGAAGCTATAAAATTTGCATGTGAAAATGACACGACCTTACGTGTATTATTAATAATATTTTGTTTTAAAGAAGGAGAAGTTGTTTTAATGGTCGGACACTTCTCGGACTTTTCAGGGGGTGTCTTGTCGGACACATCATTTTTAACAGGAATGATTTGTATAGCATTAGCCGTTTGAAGCATATCCTTTTTACGCTTCATTGGTACTTGGCGGATCATCCCTAACTCTTCTAATTTCTTCATTAGTCTTTGTACAGTTTTGTACGATAACTCTAACTTATCAGCAATCGTATTTTTAGACATGTAGCTTACACCGATTTGCTTACAGCTATGACGTTTCAATACTTCTAGTAATGCAATTAGTCTAGTTTGCACGTCAGAGCGTGTTACGGACGTTTTAATGATGTCACGATAAATACGTACAGTTTTATTCATTTCCTCAATACAATCAAATGTAGAAAGATTGTGGAAGGAATCCACACTTGCTATTACTGTGATTAGTTTCTTTTTCATGGACCTTGTCTCCTTTTTGGAAACAAAAAAGCAACGGCCTGTTTTAAGCAAACCGTTGCAAAGAAACCCATGATGTAATAAACTACACCTAAGGGTACAGCAAGTGTTTGCCTAGTCAGAGTAGGCGGACGGTGTAAGAGTGCTACCAACACTACTTGCACACGCTGTGCTCTTTTGTTTTTTTAGTAATTGTTTCGTGCCGATTTCGTGCCGACACTGTTTGATTTCTATTGATTTATTTTGATGAACGACTTTTACAAAAAGGCGATTTTATGCCGTTTTCCTTCCATTTAAATAGGTCTTGATTTTCGTAATTAATCAAGTTCGAGATGGAAGG
>NZ_NAZB01000097.1:0-1389 GCF_003055045.1 Heyndrickxia sporothermodurans | reverse complement strand
TGTACTGCACCCCAAAAGTTAGAGTAAAAATCTAACTTTTGGAGTGTTTATTTATGGCTAAATATAGTGAGAAATTTAAACTGATGGTAGTTAAAGAATATCTAGAAGGAAATCTTGGATACAAGCTCTTAGCCCGTAAACATGGTGTGAAGTCACATAAGCAGATTATTAACTGGGTAAAAAATTACGAAAATTTTGGTGCCGAAAGCTTAATGAGCAAGAAACATGAGAAATCATATTCTGTTCAATTTAAGCTAGATGTATTAAGATTTATGAAGAGAACAGGTTCTTCAGTGATTGATTCAGCCCTTCAATTTGGGATAACTAACCCTCCGATGATATCTAGATGGAAAAAGGAATTTCTTGAAGGTGGTGCTGAAGCCCTGGGTAAACCGAAAGGACGGTCACCCATGTCTGATAAAGGTACGAGTAAGAGTAATAAAAACAAACACGTGGAAGAAAAAGAAATGACATACGAACAAAAACTAGAAAGAGAAAATGAGCTTCTTCGTTTGGAGGTAGAATATCTAAAAAAGTTGCGAGCTTTTCAGATGGATCCGGAGGGCTATCTAGAAAAGCACAGGCAGCATTATCATTCGAACTCAAAGAAGAATTTAAATTAAGGGATGTATTACATGTAGTCGGCATCCCTGAATCCTCCTACCACTATCATATAAAGATGATGAAAAAGGTTAATCCGGATCAAGGACTAGAAGATCTTATCCAATCCATTTTCGAAGAAAATGACGGAAATTATGGTTACCGTCGTATTCATCTTGAATTGGGAAATCGGGGCTATAAAGTGAATCATAAGAGGATTCAACGTATCATGAAGAAACTAGGACTAAAAGGAAAAAAGTTCTGGAGAAAAACACGCAAGTATAGTTCTTACAAAGGTACTGTTGGAAAAGTTGCGAAGAACCTTATTAATCGTAGATTTTATTCTAATGTGCCCCATCAAAAGTTAACTACAGATATCACTGAGTTTAAATGTACTAATGGAGAAAAATTATATTTAAATCCAATCATGGACATGTTTAATGGTGAAATACTTTCACATGAAATAGCTAAGCATCCAAGTTTAGAACTTGTGATGAAACCCTTGGGAAAAGCATTAGAAATCGTAAAAGAATCAAAATACAGAACAACTATTCATTCTGACCAAGGATGGCATTATCAACATAGAAAATGGGTGAAAACACTTAAGAAAAATAAAGTTTTTCAAAGTATGTCTAGAAAAGGAAACTGCTTAGATAATTCACCAATGGAAAACTTCTTTGGTTTATTAAAACAAGAGATGTATCATGGAGAGGCATTGTGTTCTTTTGAAGAATTAAAGAGCAAGATTGAAAGATATATAGATTATTATAATAACAAACGTATCAAACA
>NZ_NAZB01000096.1:0-2398 GCF_003055045.1 Heyndrickxia sporothermodurans | reverse complement strand
GTAAGCCCCCAATCAAACAACGCATATAAACAAGCAGCGCCTCCTGGTACTATGAATGTATCAATTTAAGGAGGTGCTTTTCATATGCCAGAACAAAAATTAACAATTGTCCCCGTTACATTACATTCCAAAAATAAAGATTATTATTCATCCACGTCATCAACAGCCTCTTCCAATAAAGCTTGCACGATCAAAACGGCAAACATAGAAATTTCCTTCAACAACGGCGTGGATGAGCACATCATTCAAACTGTTATGAGGGAGTTGAGACATCTGTGAAACACGACTATACAAGTGTTAAAAACATTTACATCATTTGTGGAAAAACTGACATGCGTAAAGGCATTGATGGATTAGCCACACTGATTCAGGATTCTTTTGAGCTGGACCCATATGGTGATTCCATTTTCTTATTTTCAGGATGGAGTAAGGATCGGTATAAATGTTTGTATTTCGATGGTGATGGCTTCGCCATGCTTTATAAACGTTTGGATAAAGGCAAACTTCAATGGCCAAAAGACGAAAATGAGGTGCGAAAACTATCCCAGCAGGAGGTTCGGTGGCTACTTGAGGGGTTATCGATTCAGCAACCAAAGGCTATTCAAAAGTCACCAAAAGGAGTGTTCTAAATTAATTGAAAAACGCTGATTTAAAGCCGTTTTCATCTTCACTTAGCTCGTTCAAAATGGTATAATATAACTAACTTATGTGGACGAAAAGTGGGTGAATGATGTGGGGAACGCTTCTAAGGATGAAAGTCAAAACGAGAAATTAATTCGGCTTCTCGAAGATCAATTGGCTCATTCGAATCAACAAAACAAAGACTTATCGAAACAGATTGAAGCGTTAACCGATCAAGTACGCCATTTAACTAAACTTTTATATGGATCAAAAACCGAAAAATCGAAATATAACGCACCAGACGGGCAAGGTTCATTATTTGATGATGACCCGGCTTTTAGGGAACCTGAGCACACAGAAGAACAAAGCCAACAGACAATTTCTTATACTGTTGTTCGAAAAGTTAAATCGAAAAAGCGAAATGATTCCTTGCATGATGGTATTGAAGTAGAAGCTATCCACTATCATCCGGAAAATACAATCTGTGACTGTTGCCAAGGGCGAATGATTGAAATTGGCAGTAAAATCGTACGTGAAGAAGCAGAATTTATTCCTGCCAAAATGATGAAAGTACAGCACATTGAACATGCGTATGAATGTAAAGGCTGCAAAGTTGATTCATCACAGCCAGCACAAATCAAACGCGGGAAAGCACCACAACCAGCGATTCAGCGTAGCATCGCAAGTCCTAGCGTACTTGCCAAAGTCATCTATGATAAATTTGCACAATACTTACCTCTTTATCGTCAGGTAAAGGAGTGGGATCGCTATGGACTGAATACCAATGATAAAAACCTTTCGAATTGGGTAATCCGCGCAGCACACGATTGGCTATTACCTGTTTACGAACGAATGAAAGAGTTGATGATGGCTAAATCGGTTTTACATATCGATGAAACATACGGACAAATTATCAACCGATCCGATGGGAAATCTGGCCAAGCCAATGCTTATAATTGGGTGTTTCGTAGCGTGCCAAGCCAAGGGCCAATAATGACTCTCTTTCAAAGCGCGTTATCTAGAGCTCGATCTGTCCTTGAGAGTTTTATTAAAGGCTTTTCTGGAACGATTGTGTGTGATGGTTATTCTGCTTATGATAAGTTGGAAGGCGTCATTTTCGCAAATTGTTGGGCTCATGTTCGTCGTTATTGGCTAAAAGCTGATAGCAAAAATGGTAGAATCGGTGTGAAATACTGTGATGATTTATATCGGCTAGAAAGACAATTTAAACATTTGTCTCCGAGCAAACGAAGAAAAAAACGTCAAAAGTATTCGAAGCCAATTGTGAAGGAATTCCTTCACTGGGTTGAAACCTCACCATTTTACGGAAAAAATGCGCTAGCAAAAGCAGCTGAATACACATTGAACAGGGCAAATGGGCTCAAAGCATTCCTGAATGATGGGCGAATTGAAATGGATAATAATCCAGCCGAGAACGCCATCCGTCCCAACGTTATAGGTAGAAAAAATTGGCTTTTTAGTGTAAGTGAAGCCGGTGCAAAAGCGAATGCCGTCTGTTTGAGTATCGCTGAAACTACCAAAAGTAACGGCGTTGATTTCTATGAATATATAAAGAAACTTTTTAGGGATCTACCCAATCTCGGTATCCAACAAAACCCTGAAATTTTAGATCAATATATGCCCTGGTCGAAAACAATTAAGGAAAAATGCTCAAATAACTGAAACAAGTCGTAAATTCGATTAAAAAAATCAAGATTTACGACTATTTGTGATGCGTGCCAGAAGGTACGCTTATTTTTTTATAATTCGGGCTTAC
>NZ_NAZB01000095.1:0-1015 GCF_003055045.1 Heyndrickxia sporothermodurans | reverse complement strand
TTTCAAAAATCCTTTTTTATTCTTTCAATCATTGCACCGTCAGTGGTTAATACCATATAACTTTTACTACAAAAATTTGGTTTTCAGTATTATTTAGCTTCAAAGTAAATTTTTTTCAAAATATACTATTTATTCAAAATACCTTATTGCCTTTACAACGTATTTTGCTATGATAGATAGGAAGGAGCCTTTTGGAGGGTTTGATAATGAAAATTGTAAAAACATTAAAATACAAAATTATTAATCATTCAAAGATCTTCCACTCGACACTAGACATCTATAATCGAGCGTTAACATTCATAATGGATGTCATTGATAAAGAGTTTGATCATTTGGATTCCATCTCAACGAAGACGATTGTCCCTGCTGTCGAGAAGCTCATTCATGTTACAAAATCAAACCCTCAACCAAAGTACCCTGAGTTCAATCTTCTTTTCTATAAATTTCCTTCTTATTTTAGAAGAAGTGCCATTGCCTTCGCGTTTGGAAAAATCAAAAGCTATCGTTCCAATCTAAAAAATTGGGAAGAAGAAAAGAAAATGGCTCTAGCAGAAGGAAGGAAATTTAAGAAGAAACCCCCTAGACTACAATTAGAACATAATGAATTTCCAGTATTTTATCGAGGAAACATGTTCAAAAAGACCTCTCATACTACAGCAAAAATTAAAGTCTTTCATCAGAATGATTGGATTTGGAAAGAGATTCAATTTAAACCACAGGACGAATACAAACGTGGAGTCTGGAATTGGAAAGAAAATAATCCAAAGCTTGTCCAGGTGGGGAAAAAGTTTTTTCTACATGTTAGCTATGAGTCGAAAGTAAAATTAAATCATACAAACATACAAAACCAAAGAATTTGTGCAGTAGACCTAGGAATCAACCAATCTGCCGTTTGTTCCGTGATGGATGCAAAAGGAACTGTCTTGGCCAGAATATTCATTAATCAGCCAATTGAAAAAGACCGATTGTATACCATAACAAACAAACTTAAGAAAGCACAATCCATTTCAGGGAG
>NZ_NAZB01000094.1:0-2417 GCF_003055045.1 Heyndrickxia sporothermodurans | reverse complement strand
AATTTATTATTGACAAAAACAACCTAGCAAAGTCAGTTTGTCTAAAAACATCATTTATCTATCAATAACAGATTTTCTCAACATTATAGTTTTTTAATAAATTTTAAAACTTCAATTTCATCCTGATTTACGGTTTTCTCATAGTAGTATTTATCGGTTCGTTCAAATCCATTTTGCTTTGCAAGTTCCGCATTATTTGTTCCAAGTCTGAATTGTGATCCATCTCTTTAAAACTCAAATTAAATATATTCCCTTTGTACTTTGCTTTGTAATCAACTTCATAAATTTAATCAATCTCTGCTTTCTTAATTTCCTTGATATATATCCTGGGTAAGTTAATGCTATCTTTATGGTTGCTAGGATAAACTTTTTCTTTAAACCCATTGTTCAAATCTGCTTGATCTTCACTGACTAATCTTATACAATCCCCATCAATATTACTAACCCTATAGATTTTATTTGTATATTTTGCAAAAGTTCCCTTTTCCATAAACTTCCCCCTTATTATTTTGGTATAACCCACTCATTTCTAATGTTTGGGCGTTTGTTGGGATTACAATTTGTTCAATAAAAGTATAAGAAAGACTTAGCAACTATATATTGCTAAGTCTTTCTTATACTTCACAACCATTTCAGTATCGTTTTTAAAAAACAAAAATAATTTGAATCAAATAATGAGATGTAATTATTTTACCTTAAGACTATTAGTACTTCTATTACTTGCATTTCTTTATTTTTAAATTTTTTCTTGCTTCATGTGTTGCAATATCAGCATATCTGGTCGGAGCTGGCAAGCGGCTATTTTTTTCTACAAAATGCATTGTTAATGCAGTTGCTGTGTCCAAATCAATCCAATTCCCACAAGAAACAAATATAGGCTTGACATCTTTTCTTGACCGAAGCACACGTCCGTAAACCTCATTGTCTATAACAATATCGTTATATGCACCCACTTGATTATCTGGCATGATAAAGTCCACATCTTTAATTTTTAAATAATTCTTTGCCACTCCGATTGTTGGTTTTTCCAAATAAAACGAAGCATGAGTTGCAATCCCCATATGTCGATAATGTAGGTAACCATTTCCATCAAACATATAAATATCTGGACTACTTTTCAACCTTTTTACCGTCTCCAAAATTAATGGTAGTTCGCGAAAAGCCAAAAATCCTGGTATATATGGAGTTTCAATTTCCCCCGTATATTTTACTTGTTCAACAACTTTTTTTGTTAAAAAATCAAATGCAACGATACAACAAACTCCATGATCAATATCATTTTCAGACCAATAAGCAATATCCACTCCTGCGATTAAATGAATCATTTCATATGAAAAAGTATTCTGTAAAGAAACTTGAGGTAAAAGCTGTTTCTGGATCGATATATATTTTTCTTCAAAATCTTTATTCATCTATTTTCTATCCCTATCCAAACTTTTTTGCATAAATTAAATCAGATTCAGTAGGTTCTATCTTTTCATCAATTAAAACCCCTTGTTCATCAAACCTTTTATAAGTCATTGCCCTTCCAGCAATTCGGTTCGTTATGGATTTTAATTGGCCATTTTCGTAATACTCAATTTGTTCACCCTCAGATGCGCTTTTATCCATGTTTCCAACTCTTTTGATATTACCATTTGGATAGAATTCAACATATGCTCCTTGTTTTACACCATTTTCAACAAAAAAATAACTTTCTAAATTTCCATTATCATATAAATCATAAGCTAGCCCAGTAAATAGATTTTCATTATCGTTTTGGTCATATTCTACGATGCCTTGTTCGTATGGTCCCCCAAAGTCTAAGTTTGTTTCAAATTCTACTCCATGTTGGATGATATATTCTTTTGTTAAAATATCATTTGGCATTCCTTGGAACCTCCGAAATAAATTCAAACCCATCTGTAATATGTTTTCCTGTAACTATTATAAGCATCTACAATAAACTCATCATTACCTTTATCATATGACAATAGTGTACCAAATACTTTCTCTTTATTTCCTACATGAAATAGTTCAGGTTCTACATTTCCACCATTATTTATAGCAACACAACTTATATTTCTTTTGGAAATTTAAAACCTAAAACAATTACCAATTTTTTACACAACCTTCACTAACCGGTTCATCAGCAAATTACCATTCTATTATACTCATCTAATACCCTCTCTCCATAATTTATTTCCAGACTGACCTTTGTTAGCATATTATAACTTTTCCTGCTAAAAGGTATTTCTTTTAATTATCTTATTTTCAAACCGCTTTACTTGTATTAAAACATTGCCAATAATGGTACAACTTCATGAGTTACGAATTTTAAGTAAACAATTCGTGTAGTGTTATAGTTAAAATTCCCTATAAAAACAAAACACCTAACGCCTAAAAGGCAATCAAGTTGTGTATGGCAAAATAAAAGT
>NZ_NAZB01000093.1:0-4475 GCF_003055045.1 Heyndrickxia sporothermodurans | reverse complement strand
ACTTATTACCACAAGTCTTTGTTGATAGTTTGGATGCCATTGAAGCCATTTTTTTTCAAAAAACTTGGCAATGATATCGGATGCCTTTCCTAATAAGGCATATAGAAGAATGCTTAATACAATGATATCCATTTGCATAAATTCTCTTGCGGTCATCGCCATATAGCCGATTCCCGAAGTAGAAGATATAGTTTCTGCTACAATAAGTGTCACCCACATAATCCCTAAAGTGAAACGGACACCGACAAGAATGGAGGAAAGGGCACCAGGGAAAATGATGTGAACAAAGAGGGGGAAACCTTTTAGTCCATAACTTTTTCCCATTTCGATTAATCCCTTATCGACATTTTTTATACCATGATAGGTATTAAGATATATAGGGAATAGAACACCAGTCGCAACGAGAAATATTTTTGCCTCCTCTTCAATTCCAAACCATAGAATCACTAACGGCACGAGGGCAAGATGTGGGATATTCCTCAGCATTTGTATCGAAGTATCTAATAATGTTTCAGACGTTCGAAAGATGCCATTCAACAGTCCGAGGATAAAACCGATACTTCCACCAATGAAAAAACCAAGTAAAGCCCTCCATAAACTAACCCATACATTATGAAATAACTCTCCGTTATTGATTAAATGAAATGCCGCCACAAACACATCGGAAGGGGCTGGTAAAAAGTTGGTAGACAAGATGTGAAACTTTGTGAAAAACTGCCAGCATACAACGATTAGAACGGGAATTCCCCAAGGCACTAGTTTCTTTATGAATGTTTTCACGTATAGGCATCCTTTCGTTTCTAGTTTTCGTTTAAATTGAGGACATTCTCCTTTATGTTTACTTTTTTCGGAATAATTTTTAATTCGTAAAATGTATCAGCGATATGTTGCTGTTCGTTGATTACTTCATCTGTTATTTTTTCAACACCGTATGTTCTTCTTTCAATCGCCTTGAGCATGGAGGACTCCTCAATTCCGAGAAGATTTGAAAGTAGCTCGGCTGCTTCTTTTTGATGACTATTCGCCCAGTCTGACGATTTTTGTACTTCCTTTAAAACGACTTTAATAATGTCAGGATGGGCCTTCGCAAACGTAGAGGATGCAACAAAATAATCGCGATCGGAAGTAAGTCCTTTTCCATTCACTAGAAATTTTGTATTAGGTAATTTTTCAGCATCTGCCGTAAATGGGTCCCAAACAACCCAAGCGTCTACTTTATTTTGTTCGAAAGCTATTCTTGCATCTCCTGGTGCTAAATAGGCGGGTTCAATATCGTTTATAGATATATTCGCTTTTTTCAACGCATTAATGAGTAAAAAATGGGAGCTGGAACCCTTTGCAAATGCAATCTTTTTCCCCTTTAGATCAGCTAAGCTTTTGATTTGTCCATCATTTTTGACTAGAATACCTGAGCCTTGATATTTAGAGATCCCAGAGGCAACATATCGTAATGTAGAACCCGCTGCTTGTGCAAAAATTGGTGGTGAATCGCCCGTTCTACCGAAATCAATACTGCCGGCACTTAATGCTTCAAGTAGTGCTGGACCCGCTTGGAATTCAGACCACTTTACCTTATAGCCGTGAGATTTTAATTCCTTCTCCAACGTACCGAGCTCTTTCAGAATAACTAAAGGACAATTTTTCTGATATCCGATCCGCAGAACCTTGTCATCTGAAGAAGAAGCTGCCTTTGGATTCCCTTTATTACACCCACTCATAATTGTTGATATGAATAAGATGAAAAGTAAAAATGGGATAAAATATACATATTTTCTTTTCAGATTCATCGCATCCTTTCATTGTGCTAATGCCTAGGCAAATTGTTCAATATAACATATGTTAAAGCGATAATTAGGTACCTGAATTTTAAAAGTTTGTTGGGAGAGAAAAGTAATTGAGGCAACAAAAAAAACCAGTAAACTGGTTTTTATACATTTCCTTTTACGATTTGATTGATTTCTTCCAGTAGGTAGCGAATATCTTCTCCTTCGGTTAAGTTGATTTTTATTTCTTTTAGTGCCTTTTCTTTAATGATGTCAGTTTTTTTCTCTTTTTTCTCTGATCCATTAGTTAAACTTTTGTTGCCTTCTCGGTCTAGAATCCAAAAAATATAATTTAAATTTGGATTTTTTTCGGGATGGCTAAAAATAATAATAAAATGTATATCGAAGTATTGATCAAAATACTGCATAACACCTCTTACATAATTTTCCTCATTTTTTGAAGAGGAAAGAGAAACCCGATAATTATTGTTTAATCCAATTTGTTCAAGTTCATCTAGTATGTATTCAATAAACAGCTTCATAATATCCTCCTTTAGTAGTAAGTTTTCCTAAAGAGGGTTCTTTTATAAAAGAAAAATAAAATGAGGGCATCTTATGATACCCTCATTCATTTAAATGCGTTTTTCCATCGTTTTATGTGGAATTCCCGCATCCATAA
Organism: Heyndrickxia sporothermodurans; assembly: GCF_003055045.1. NCBI lineage: Bacteria > Bacillati > Bacillota > Bacilli > Caryophanales > Bacillaceae > Heyndrickxia > Heyndrickxia sporothermodurans. The sequence goes on along the minus strand of NZ_NAZB01000093.1, from coordinate 2,033 downwards.
ATTCTTCTGATATTACTTTATAGCCTAATTTTTCATAAAAAGGGATGGCATGTGTTTGCGCATTAAGTTTTAAGACGTGAACATCTTGCTGCGTCGCATATTGTTCAATTGCATCCATCACTATTTTGCCGGCACCTTTGCCGCGATATGCAGGTAGAATACATATTCGTTCTACCTTTCCTTTTCCATCAAGGATTCGGAAACGCCCGGCTCCGGCCGCATTATTTTCATCATATAAAACAAAATGCTCCGAATTTTCTTCGTATTGATCAATTTCTTCCTCAACATCGACATGCTGTTCTTCGACAAAGACTTTTTTTCTAATAGTAAATGCATCGTTTAACTGTTCTTCTGTTTCTACTTGAATGACTTTCACAGTGCAATTATTCCTCTCCTAGGCGATATGTTTCATATACGGTCCATTGACCATTTTCAAGTTGATATAAAAGGTGAAAACGATCGATCACTTCTTCATGATCGATTCCGACCATACGTAATTGCCCATAAATATCTGAATGTTCGTCATTTGATAACTTTTGCCCAATGGTAATATGAGGGACAAAAGAATATTCCGGATCTTCACCAGGCAGTTCACTATACAATTGTTTGTGTAATTGTTCAAGTTCTTCTGTCGGCTCTACTTTGAAATAAATTGTATTATTTACAGGTTGAAATGAACTAACCTTTGATACATGAATCTTCAACGGATGATGCTGTTTAGATAATTGATTAAGTTTATGCGAAATTGTCTTAATTTCATCATCCGAAGATTCAAATACATGTTTTAGAGTAATATGAGGAGGAATCAGCGCATAATGAGGATCATATCTTTTTCTGTAGGAATTCACAAGATCTTGTAGTTTCTTTGATGGAAACATGACAATACCATATTTCATTTGTTATTACCTCCTTAAAAAATACTTAATTAATATTATTATAACAATTTTTCGGAAAATTTAACATAATAAACTATATATCAGTCTATAATACATGTTTTAATGCTCTTTTTAAATCGGGCTGCCAAAACTTCCATGTATGATTTCCTTCAAATTCCTCATAAAAGTTTTGAAATCCTTTTTCTTCAAATAATTGATGAAGTTCACGGTTTGGTGTTAAAAAATCTTGAATACTTCCATTTGTCGTGGTAACTTCTGTTTCTCCCTTGCCAATAATATGATAAATATCTAACAGATGGGGGTTTGGATGATTTTTCACAAGTTGTAACACTTGATCATTGACCAATGGCGATTGCAAAATAACTTTTCCAAAAATATTTGGATATTTCACAGCTGTCATTAATGAAACGGTCGCCCCAAGCGAATCTCCAATTAAGATTCTCCCATTCCCAACTTGGTATGTAGGATATTTTTCATCTAAAAATGGAACGAGTTCATGCGCTAAAAATCGAATATATGCATCGTTTTGTTCACCTTCTGGATGATATTTCTTTCGTCGATCGTGGACATTTCGATACGGGATTCCCACGATAATAACGTTTTCAATTTCTGCATTATCCAGCAACTCGTCCGCCACTCGCGCTATTCTTCCTAGTTGAAAATAATCTTTCCCATCTTGCGCAATTAATAAATTATATTTATACAATGGAGAGTAATTCGCAGGTAAATAAACTAAGACGGTTAAATTTTCCCCTAATACTTTACTCTCAAACATTATTTCTGTAATCGTGCTTTTTTGTGTACTCAATTTACTGCCTCCTATCAACTTATTTTAATTTTACTTCGAACTACTTAAAAAAGAAAATAATTTTATACAACAAAAAACAGTTGACAGAAGAGAGGAAGCATAATATATTTATTATTGTTCTACATAATATTACGATCTGTTAGCTCAGTTGGGAGAGCACAACCTTGACAGGGTTGGGGTCGGGGGTTCAAGTCCCTCACAGGTCATAAACCGAGTCGTATCAAGGGTTCAAGCGACATTCTAAATAACTAAAAATGTTATGGTCGTCATAAAAACTCCTGCCAACTAACTAAACCACTTTGCAAATAATGTTGTGACCCCGAAAAGTT
>NZ_NAZB01000092.1:0-741 GCF_003055045.1 Heyndrickxia sporothermodurans | reverse complement strand
TGGGGTTCTGAATCTATTGCTTTCATCTGACCGGCAGCCACAGATCATACAAAATGTATGCTTGACATCTAGGGTTGCAGATACTGAGACAATTTTCTCCAGAACATTCGCTGTCAAAGAAACATTCGTTTCCATTAACGACAACATCTTTCGGCTCTCACGAGTTCGGTTGTATCAAACCGCAAATTTAAATTCACTTAATTATTTAGGATGATGCCTGAATTAAAGATCATCTTTTTTTGACTTATAATCTCTTTTATTGCAAAATCGTGTAGATTTTGAAATATAGGAAACGTTTCGTGACAACGTTTTCGATTGGCTTTCGTTCCAGATGCGTTTGAGTTCATTAACAAAAATGCCGAATATAAATCCCTTTGAATTTTCGTGTTTTCATCTATCTGATGCCAACGTTGTGACAAAGCTTTTTTAATATAATTATCTCGTACGTGACAATACTGACTGGCCTTAAATTTATGAGTATTAACTTTAATAAATGAACCTCCAAGACGTTTTACCTTTTCTTCTAATATAGAAACAAACATTGCCGGTGCTCGATGTCCTAGTGATTTTCCAAACCTCTTTTTACGTTTATATTTACCAGTCTTTACAGAAACTTCAGTTTCCTTTTTCCGCTTTTGCAGTGCTTTAAAATTCATTGTTTCAATATAGAAAGTATCGCCTAATTCTAACAGTCTGTTCGCTAATGTTCGATGAGATACTGTTCGAATAACCACTTGTTTC
>NZ_NAZB01000091.1:0-1831 GCF_003055045.1 Heyndrickxia sporothermodurans | reverse complement strand
AAAGAGGCTGGGACATAACTAGCTTCAAATAGTGAAAAAGGTGAATTTGAGTGTACTCAAATTCACCTTTTTCTTTTTTTTACGTGTAATTCTTCTATTACCTTAGTTGTTGGGCAGTGTATTTTCTTAAATTCACTGCCATTAATGCAAAGCCCATTTCATTTTCTACCTTCGATTTTCCTCGTACGGAAAATCGTGTGAAACGCAAATTAGCCTTCAAGAATCCAAAAACTGGTTCCACATCGATTTTGCGTTTTCGATAGATCGCACCCGTTCTCTCTTCTGAAAGCTTCGTTCTTACATATTCTTTTTGTTGTTCCCATTTTTCATTCACCATTCGTTTTCGATTGTTGCCTTCTTTTGCTTTGGTACAGGAGGAACGGAATGGGCAGTCCGAACAGTCTTCGCACTCGTAGATTTTAAACTTCCGTTGGAATCCTGTACGATCAGTACGGACAGAATAATCGTGAAATGTAAGATGTTTCTGGTTTGGACATGTATAGGTATCTGTTTCTTCATCGTACGGCCAGTTGTCTGGATTGAATAGGTTTTGTTTGTAGGTTTTCTTTTTTTCCTTCATATACAGCGATAAGGAATAAGTGCTTCACGTTTTCTGTTCAAAAGGATATCATTATAATTTTCTTCACTACCATAACTTGCATCTGTGACGATGTGTTCCGGTAACTCGAAATAATCCTGCTCAATCTCATCTAGAAAGGGAATTAACGTACGTGTGTCTGTTGGGTTTGAGAATAATCCATAGGCAAGCGCATATTGACCTTCCGTTGCGATTTGTGTATTATAACCAGCCTTCAATTGTCCATTTTTCATATAATCATCTTTCATTCGCATAAATGTCGCATCTGGATCTGTTTTAGAATAGCTATTACGTGTACCAAAGATTTCAAGGTCTCGTTGGTATTTCTGTTTTCGTACGATAAAATCAATCAACTGTTTACGCACTTTTTTCGGATATTTGCGTTCATTTCTTAAAGCTTTTCGTTCTGGAACATCCGATGATGCTTCAATTTGTTTATCATACTCGTTTACGACATCATCCACTTTTTGAACCAATTGAGCGAGCTCTTCCAATGATAACTGTTCATCGCTTTCACGTTCGATTTCAGGTATGATTTCATTCTCAAGAAGCTCATCATATAGCTGGTTTGACTTTTCAATTAAACTTTGATGATACTTCTCAATCGACTTCTTCCAGACAAACGTAAATTTATTTGCATTCGCTTCAATCTTTGTACCATCGATAAAAATTGCTTCTTGATCGATCAGTTTTTCTTCAATTAATTGGCAACGGAATTGGACGAAACATTGGCGAATTAAATTTTTCACTTCTGGTTGAACACGGAATCGGTTGATTGTTCGGTAGCTTGGTTCATGCCCTTGAGCTAGCCACATCATACGGATACTGTCTTTTAATAGGGCTTCAATTTTTCGCCCTGAAAAAACAGATTGCGTGTAGGCACATAAGATAATTTTAAGCATCATGCGTGGATGGTAGGCAGGACAGCCATCATTTCTCTGAAATGGTTCGAACGCTTCATGAGGGATACTTTCAACTAAATGATGAACATGGAAGGCAATATCATTTTTTTGTAACTTTACTTCTAAATCTAAAGGCAAAACTAATTGATTCATGGTATAATTTTTAAACATAAGGATCCTTCTTTCTGATTTTATTTGGTGTGGTAACTTAATTTTATCAGAAGTGGTCCTTATTTTTATTCAAAAAATAATCAAAGCCGGTGAAATTTTACTCGTCGTAAAAATTCACCGGCTTTTTCATCTCAGAGGTGGGTTTTGTCCCAGCCTCTTT
>NZ_NAZB01000090.1:0-2241 GCF_003055045.1 Heyndrickxia sporothermodurans | reverse complement strand
AATGATTCCGTCAATGGCATGCTGTAATTGTTCAATTTGTTCATTCAATGCTTCCAGTCGTTCTTGAATTTGATCCATATCAGCACGAAACCCATGAACATCAAGTACTTTCATTCTCTCACCAGCTTTCTACTTCATCGGCTGAAATTGCTCGGAAACTCGTTCGTCCAATTCTTTCATACTTTTAATTGCTTCCTTTGTGGCATTTTCACTTTTTAGTAAAAAAGATTGATAGCTTTGTAGAATTTTTTGAACGTCAGCCCCTATTTCATTAAACCGTGAAATGACATCCATATGATTTTTACCACCAATATCTGTTGGAAATGATGTTTTTAGGGATTTGGCTTCGGATTGAAGATTGGCTAGTTTTTGTGCTATTTCTGTATACTGAACCTTAATTTCTGTACTCATTTCTCCTTTTCCTCCTCCCTCAGTCTTTCGATTTCGGATTGAATAGCTCTTCTAAAACTATTTATTTCGCGGGTTATTGTTTGAATTTCTTGATGTAAAACGGTTAGAGATTTATCTATTTGATTATTTTTAATATCTTTATAGTTTTGAAGAATGCCATCGCGACGGATCCGTTCAAAATCCTTTGCAAACTTACCACGCCAAGTTGTGGGACTTAACTCAGGAGATAAACAAAATCGTTGATTGGCTTTAAACTCATTCCGACATTCTTTTAATTCACGTTCGCATGTATGTAGTCGTTCTAATTGATCCTGCTTGTTACATAACTGTCTATTTAGATAAGAAAGTGTACTCATACGTTCACCACTTTATTGTTAATGAGATTTTATGGGTATATTATCCAACTAAGGGAGGATAGAGTCAATTTGAATTTGGATTTTTATATAGGGGTCTCAATTCCCTTTGAGGTGTAAACAATGAAAGTTCGTCTGCGAAAAATTTGTCATATTAGCTTCTTCACTATTAATTTCTAAATACAGGAATTACATAGATCGAATTGATGATTTTTTGGAAACAATAAAACTTAATCACTTATATTACAGGAATAAAAAAATGACCGATAATGTACTAACATCAACGGTCAACTATCTGTGTTTTTTATTTTTTTAATATCGATTATAATTTCTTTCTATTTATCTATCTTAAAAGTCTTCTTCCCATGCTTCTTTTGCATCCAACAACCTTTGTGATAAAAACTCATAAAAATTTTCTGCCGTATTGTAGTCATCAAGTCCTCCTTGCTTATTCCACGCTATTACTGGGCACTCATTATTCTCCATATTGCTTGTATCTAAACAATAAGCATATTCATCTACATCCTCAATAACTACTAAATTCTCATTCATTCCTAATTCCCTATAACGCTCCGTTTCCATAACAACAGTAGCAATATTAGACCTAGCCACTCCTAAAATATCTACACCATATAAACCACCAGATCCGTAATTATTTAAAAACCATTTGTAACTTTCTGGCAATTTTAGCTTGAGGGTATCTTGAACATAATCAATCTGTTTTCCATCTACTCCTCCAGTAAAATCATCTAATTCCATATTTTTTTTAATAAAATTGGTTAATTCCTGTTTATTCATACAGAATTTCTCCTTTTATAATTCGCCATTATCTATTTGTTTAGCTCTCCATCTCCAATATTTCGATCTGAAGTTTTCATATTGTTTTTTCAATACAGGGTCATTTCTAAAGCTTCCTCCATTCTCCACTAAACCATGTAATATTCTATAATATTCTTTATGCATACTACCTGGGAGTTCTACCATTGAACCAGGTTCTCTTTGGATTATATGATGAAGTTCTATTTTAGTCCCATCTTTCCAAATTGGAGGTCTTCCGCTTTTCATTAATTGATAATTTGTCTTACCAGTTTTAGGGTCAACCCTATCATAATCAATATCTATCCTTTGATAGACCCGTCTGCTAGTATCCCTAACTTCTCCATTAATTTTAGTTGTACCATTATACTCTACAGTCTTATAATTTTTATAGTCTTTCCACGTACCCTTAGTACCATCCCCAAACGCTTTCCTCGCCGCCAGCTGAATCTGATCCTCCAAATGATTCATCACATTATAAGGAATGGGGCCAGCAGTAACGGTACCCATAGATGGAGTAAATCCCTCAACCTTGGTCGTTATTCTACCAAGGTTCCCCACTTTTGTACTTACACTACCTGCTTTACTTATCCCTTTATCACCTAAAACACCAATTCCTAAAGTGGTAAAAAGGTAAGTAAAATATTTACTCCTACTTTCC
>NZ_NAZB01000089.1:0-1688 GCF_003055045.1 Heyndrickxia sporothermodurans | reverse complement strand
GGGATGGATGCGAGCACTTTGAGCAAGAGATCCGGAGTTGAAGTACTCGAATGGGATGGATGCGAGAACTTGGAGCAAGTGCCCTGAGGTTGAAGTGCCCGAATCGGACGAATGCGGGAACTTGGGGCAAGTGACTGAGTCAAGTCCATATTATTGTGTAAAAGTGTTAACAATGTTTTCATGATATAAAACTATTTTCGTATAAAAAGCTACAAATATTTCGAATTTACATTGAGGGGCGGGCGTGATAGCCTGGAGGGCAAGCCAGGAGTTGTTAAACTGCTGGCTTCCTGGCTTTAGATCATGCCCGTCGGAGGCTCAATGTCAATTCGAAATTAGGCCGTACCACTTTCTGAGTTGAGTTGGTTTTCTATTTAATTTTTAAGGTAAGGGGCTTTATTTTTATCCCAGTCTTCTTCAATATCCATCAATACCGAACCAATAATCCTAATAGCTGATTGTTCGTTCGTAAAAATTCGAATGACTTTTTCCCTTCTACGAACTTCCTGGTTTACACGCTCCAGCATGTTTGTGGTACGTAAATGTTTATGATACCCAACAGGGTGAGAAAGAAATTGTATAGCATCTTCAAATCCATCGTCTAAAATTTCAATGGCTTTGGAAAAACCTTTCGTGCCCTCGTATTTATTTGTAAACCGGGTTTTTAATTCTCTCACGACTTCTAAATCTGAATTTCGAAATAGATCCTTTAGTTCTTGACGAGCTTCAGATGTTCCCTTTTTAGGTAAAGTATCCATGATGTTTTTTAAAAAATGGACACAACATCTTTGCCACGAAGTTCCTAAAAAGGATTCTTTTATGGAAGCAACCAAGCCACCGTGGGCATCAGAAATAACCATTTTAGGTGATTGAAGACCTCTAGACTTTAAATAGTCAAAAAATGAAGTCCAGCTTTCAGTAGACTCAGTGTGATTAATTTTTAAGCCAATAATTTCTCTATGTCCAGTTTCGTTCACACCAACAGCAATATGAACGCTTTTAGAAACCACTTTTCTGTTCTCACGAACTTTAATATACATGGCATCTACATAAATGTATGGATAATAATATGTGTTAAGAGGGCGGTTTTTCCAATCATTAATAATAGGATCTAAGGATTTGATTAGATTGGAAACAAGCGATTTTGAAACACTCGTGCCACATAATTCCTCTACAATTTTAGTAACTTTTCGTGTTGAAACACCATTCACAACCATTTCAACCATAGAAAGAATTAAAGCTTGATCGCAGCGTTTGTATTTTTCGAAAATGGTTGTAGAAAATTCGCCGTCTCTAGAACGAGGAACTTTTAACTTAAGTGAACCAACTCCAGTGATCAATTCACGCTCATAATAACCGTTACGATAACCTTTACGCTCATCAGTCCTTTCGTGGGAAAGAGCATTGATGTATTCATCTCTTTCCTTTTCCATTAAGGAATTCAAAATAAGAGCTAATGAAGCCTTCACAGGTGATTCAAGCGAACTTTTTTCTACTTTTTCTTTGAGATCTTCTAAGTTTATAGTAATATTGATTTGGGTCATCATCATGTCCTCCGTTTATGGTTTTCTTGGTCGAAAACATTGTAACACGGATCATGATGATGACCTTTCTTTTTACACAATTATATGGACTTAATCTCATTCTTTCTCTTTGACGACCAAGATTCTCTTTTTTCATGCATCTTG
>NZ_NAZB01000009.1:0-964 GCF_003055045.1 Heyndrickxia sporothermodurans | reverse complement strand
GCGCCGCGGGTCCATCTGTAAGTGGTAGCTAGTGCCACCTTTCAATTCTCCTTCATGCGAAGAAAAAAGTTATCCGGTATTAGCCCCGGTTTCCCGGAGTTATCCCAGTCTTACAGGCAGGTTACCCACGTGTTACTCACCCGTCCGCCGCTAATCTGAGAAGGAGCAAGCTCCTATCAGATTCGCTCGACTTGCATGTATTAGGCACGCCGCCAGCGTTCGTCCTGAGCCAGGATCAAACTCTCCAAAAAGATGTTTGAAATAGCTCTAGTTAAAAAATAAATTAATTGACGTTTCGTTTTGTTCAGTTTTCAAAGATCAATTTTTCAAAGACAACTTTTATATGTTATCACTATTAAGTTTCTCTGTCAACAACTTTTTTAGTTGAATATTTTGGTGGAGCCTAGCGGGATCGAACCGCTGACCTCCTGCGTGCAAAGCAGGCGCTCTCCCAGCTGAGCTAAGGCCCCAAATTAGTATGAATGGTCGGGAAGACAGGATTCGAACCTGCGACCCCTTGGTCCCAAACCAAGTGCTCTACCAAGCTGAGCTACTTCCCGATTTAGATGTTAAAGATTGGATGTTCGAGTATATTTAGTATTGCTTCGAATATAAACTTATATTCCAACTTCTCACTTCTAATAATGGCGCGCCCGAGAGGAGTCGAACCCCTAACCTTTTGATCCGTAGTCAAACGCTCTATCCAATTGAGCTACGGGCGCTTATTAAAATGGTGCCGAGGACCGGAATCGAACCGGTACGGTAGTCACCTACCGCAGGATTTTAAGTCCTGTGCGTCTGCCAGTTCCGCCACCCCGGCAAGGGTTGTCTGGAGCGGAAGACGGGATTCGAACCCGCGACCCCCACCTTGGCAAGGTGGTGTTCTACCACTGAACTACTTCCGCAACTTAATTACTTATAATGCGGGTGAAGGGAGTCGAACCCCCACGCCTTGCGGCGCCAG
>NZ_NAZB01000088.1:0-22455 GCF_003055045.1 Heyndrickxia sporothermodurans | reverse complement strand
GGAATAATGTGCTCGTTTACAGTAGTAATAGAAATTAATGTTGTGCTTTTTACTTTAACAGGGCTAGATAACAATATTTCTAGATTTCAAGTTATTTCAATGTTGACTGGTACTGGATTTACGACGAGTGAATCCGAATTAATCATCGAGCATCCACTTCGAAGAAAGCTTGGCGCATTTTCGTTAGCGGTTATTATTTCAGTTGTTAGCAGCATTCTTTCTGACGATTTTCGAACGAAGGAAATTTCCTATTTGGCCGTAGTTTTAATCATTATATTTTATATTTTAAAAATACCCGCTCTCCAAAAGGCTTTATCGAAACATTTAAGGAATAATATTAAACATACGTACAAAACTCATGAACTCCCGATTAAAAACGTATTGTTAAAAAATAAGGGCGATGCCTTTTTAGATGTGGAATTAAAAAAATCGTCCCCATTTATCGCTAAAACCTGTGCTGAAATAATGAACGAAAGCGACGATTATTTGTTAATTTTACTTAAAAGGGGAGAAGTATTAATACGAAAAGATTGTATGAAAGAAAAACTGCAGGCCGGAGATCACTTATACTTATATGGAAATAAAGAAGCTATTCAATCGACTTTTCAAGAAGATTTACGAGATGAGAAATAAATAATCATCATGTAAATCTAGATTGAATGTTATTTTTATATTAAAATAATGATAGGCAATTCCTAATTTAAATTATTTTATAAAAATTGCAATCGGTTACATCTGGAGATGGGGGGAAAAGCATGGGTGAAAATGTAAAGGAATTAAAGAATCAAACGTTTCAAGCCTATTCAGTTATGGATTGGGAAGATGCAGCAAATCAAACGTTAAAAAATAGAAATATAGATTCTTTGTCCCGAAGCACATATGAAAATATTATGCTCAAACCTTTGTATACAAAGGAGGATATCGAACATTTATCAATCGAGCAAAACCCTCGTTCAGGGTTAAATACTAGAGGATTTGACGAGTTCGATAACAGTCAAAATAAGTGGCAAATTGCTCAAAAGCTTACGAAAACAAAGTGGGCGAAATTACATCCCATTCTGGCTGATGTTTTAAAACGTGGTCAGGAAGTTTTATCTATAGATATTGATAGGCTAAATGACATTGACCAAGTAAATTTTATGGATATAGAGGAACTTGATTTATCCCAAACGCCCATCTTTATTCATACAAAGGCCCATTTTAAAACGATGCTAGCGAAATTAAGAGAGATTCCAAATAAAGAACAATTAAAAGGGATATTGGGCACGGATATTATTTCAAAAGGAGTTGAAAACGGGGATATTCCGAATTCATTAAGTAGTGAAATGAATAATTGGTTGCAGCAAATTAAACTTGCAGATCAAGAATTTAATGCCTTAAAAACGGTTTTTATCGATACTACTCCTTACCATAACGGGGGGGCGAATGCAGTTCAAGAAATTGCGATCGCGCTTTCCGAAGCGGTTTATTATATTGAACGATTGAAAGAAGCAAATTGGGAACCCGGAAAGACAGCAAGAAAATTAGTGTTTCATTTTTCAATTGGCGGTAATTTCTTTATGGAGATTGCTAAATTACGAGCTTTTCGGAAGCTTTGGTCGACGATTGGCAATGCATATGAAATGACATTAGATGAGCAGGCTGTACCGATAAGTGCGGAAACCTCCATGATAACAAAATCGAAATTAGATCCTTATGTGAATATCCTTCGTGCAGGGAATGAAGCATTTTCGGCAATATTAGGCGGAGTCAATTTATTACATGTATCGGCTTTTGATGAAATTTATAAGGAAACAAATGAATTTTCAGCAAGAATCTCCAGGAATATTCAGTTACTTCTTAGGGAAGAAGCACACTTAAACAAAGTAAGTGATCCTGCGGGCGGTTCTTATTATATTGAAACATTAACGAATGAACTAGTGAAGAAGTCTTGGGAACTTTTCCAATTAATTGATCGAAAGGGAGGTATCGTTGAAGTTCTTCAATCTAGCTGGCTTCAACAAGAAATTAAGAACATCCGCGATCAGCGATTAACAGATGTTGCCACGAGAAAGCAATCGCTTATTGGAACAAATGTATATGCAAATCTGGCTGAACAAGTGCCCTATGTAAATAAACGTCAATCAACCAATGTCAGTTCGAATAAAGTATTACCTTCAGTAAGATTGGCTGAAGCGTTTGAAAATCTTAGAGAACATGCAAAAGGGTTAGAAGAAACTGGTCGTGCTCCGATTGCTGGATTAATTTGTTTAGATAAATTAAAACATCATAAAGCAAGAGCAGATTTTGTTACAGGATTTTTAGCTACAGGGGGAATAAAATCCGTATGGAGCCCTGAATGTACTAAATTAGAAGATATACAAACGTTTGTTAAAGAAACAAATTTTTCCTATTATTGCCTTTGCGGTAATGATGAAGCATACGAAGGGTTAAACGAGAAAATTATTGAATGGTTTCAAGGACAAACTTCACATTTTATTCTCGATATTGCTGGGAAAATATCGGGTGAAAAATGGATAGCAATGAAATCAGCTGGTGTATCTGATGCAATATATAAAAATCAAAATGCAATTGAAAAACTAACATCATTATTAACCTTGTGGGAGGTGAAATAAATGAAAAATAAACCGAATTTTCAAATGATCCAACCTGGTGAAGACATGCCAAATTTTGAACAAGAAAGAAAAGATGATGAGTTTCAAGCAAATTTGTTTGAAACAAATGAGAAAATTATGGTTAAACCACTTTATACAAAGAAGGATCTACATTCACTTGAACATCTAGATGATAAGCCGGGGCTAGAACCTTTTACAAGAGGCCCTTATCCAACAATGTATGTCAATCGACCATGGACAGTTAGGCAATATGCCGGGTTTTCTACAGCTGAGGAGAGCAATGCGTTCTATCGCCGAAATTTAGCGATGGGACAAAAAGGATTATCTGTTGCTTTTGATCTGGCTACGCATCGAGGATACGATTCAGATCATCCTCGTGTAGTTGGTGATGTAGGAAAAGCCGGAGTAGCGATAGATTCGATTTTAGATATGAAAATATTGTTTGAAGGAATCCCTTTAGATCAAATGTCTGTTTCCATGACAATGAATGGTGCAGTATTGCCAATTCTTGCATTTTATATCGTTACAGCAGAGGAACAAGGAGTTCCACCGGAAAAATTATCCGGTACGATTCAAAATGATATTTTAAAAGAATATATGGTTCGTAATACGTATATTTATCCACCGGAGATGTCTATGAAAATAATTGCGGATATATTTGAGTATACGTCTAAAAAGATGCCGAAATTTAATAGTATTTCAATCTCAGGCTATCATATGCAAGAAGCAGGTGCTCCGGCTGATCTTGAACTTGCTTATACATTAGCAGATGGTCTGGAGTATGTTCGTACAGGAATTAAAGCAGGAATCGATATCGATTCTTTCGCTCCAAGATTATCATTTTTTTGGGCAATAGGGATGAATTATTTTATGGAAGTGGCAAAAATGCGTGCTGCACGAAGAATTTGGGCACAGTTGATGAAGCCATTTAACCCGCAAAATTCAAAATCCCTTGCTTTGCGTACGCATTCACAGACTTCCGGTTGGAGCTTAACCGAACAAGATCCATTTAATAATGTAACAAGAACGCTTATCGAGGCTCACGCGGCTGCGATGGGGCATACTCAGTCACTGCATACAAATGCCCTTGATGAAGCGATTGCTTTGCCTACTGATTTTTCCGCAAGAATTGCTCGCAATACTCAGCTGTATTTACAAGAAGAGACAGGAATAACCAATGTAATCGATCCTTGGGGAGGGTCTTATTATGTCGAATCCCTTACAAATGAATTAATGAAGAAAGCGTGGGAGCATATTGAAGAAATTGAAAGTTTGGGAGGTATGACAAAAGCGATTGAAACGGGGTTACCAAAGATGAGAATTGAGGAGGCCTCTGCGAGAAGACAGGCGCTTATTGATTCGGGAACAGAAACGATTATCGGTGTGAATCGTTACCGCTTAGAGAAGGAAGAACCATTAGATATATTAAATATTGATAATACCGTTGTAAGGAAGAAGCAAATTGAACGTTTGCATGAGCTTAAAGCATCTCGGAATGAGGAAGAAGTTCAAAGCAGGCTCTACGAGATTACTAGCGCAGCAAGAACAGGAAAGGGTAATCTATTAGAACTTGCCGTTTGTGCAGCTCGTGCCAGGGCAACATTGGGTGAAATATCAGATGCAATCGAAGCAGTTTCCGGAAGACATAAAGCAGTTATTCGATCCGTGAGTGGAGTGTATAGCTCTCATTTTTCAAATGACGAAGAAATTAAAGAAGTGCAAGAAATGACAGACCAATTTTTGGAGAATGAAGGAAGAAGGCCGCGGATATTAATTGCGAAAATGGGCCAGGATGGTCATGATCGTGGGGCAAAAATTATCGCCACGGCATTTGCCGATTTAGGCTTTGATGTTGATATCGGTCCTTTATTCCAAACGCCGGATGAAACTGCTAAACAAGCCGCAGAGAATGATGTTCATGTTATCGGTGTGAGCTCTTTAGCGGCAGGACATAAGACATTATTGCCGCAGTTAATTTCAGAATTAAAAAAAATCGGCAGAGAAGATATTGTAGTAGTAATTGGCGGAGTCATTCCAGCACAGGATTATGAATTTTTAAAAGAAAACGGTGCGGCGGCTATCTTCGGACCAGGCACTGTTATTCCGGTAGCTGCGGGTAAGGTGATTGAAGAAATTTATCATCGTTTAGGCTATGAGGAAGTGAATGATTAAATGATGGATTCGAGGCGTCCTGAATGGTCTGATTCAAAGCATGAGACATCATCTTACATGCCGGGAATTCCGTCCACACATGATGGAGTTCATAAGTCTTCAAAAAAATCATTTCAAAAGCGAAAAAATGATGAGATTTCAGTGAATACTTTAGTAAATAAGGTGCTTAGTGGCGATCGCATGATGCTGGCAAAGGCGATTACATTAATTGAAAGCAATGCATCACATCATTTTAGCCAAGCGCAACAAATGTTAGGACAATTGCTTCCCTATACAGGTAAATCGATTCGTATCGGAATTACGGGGGTTCCCGGAGCAGGTAAGAGTACGTTTATTGAAGAATTCGGTTCACTATTGTGTGAGCGTGGATACCGGGTGGCAGTACTTGCGATTGATCCAAGTTCTACTATTAGTGGAGGAAGTATTTTAGGGGATAAAACGAGGATGGAGCGGCTCGTACGTAATAACAATGCTTTTATTAGGCCATCGCCATCTTCAGGCACGCTAGGTGGTGTTCATCGGAAAACGAGGGAAACCATTTTAGCGTGTGAGGCCGCGGGTTTTGATATTATAATTGTTGAAACAGTTGGAGTAGGCCAAAGTGAAGTCATTGTTAGAGGAATGGTTGACTTTTTTATGCTCCTTACCATTACAGGTGCTGGTGATCAACTGCAAGGGATGAAAAAAGGAATCATGGAGTTGGCTGACGCAGTTGTCGTAAACAAGGCGGATGGGGTAAATAAACCATTAGCAGAAAAAACACGCCGGGAATATAATCAGATTCTCCATTTTCTGATGCCTCCAACAAAAGGTTGGGAAACGAAAGCATATACATGTTCATCTATTAATGGAGATGGAATGGAAGAAATTTGGGATGTTATAACAAAATTTAAAAAGATTACGGAACAAAGTGGTGTTTTTATAGAAAGAAGAAAAGAGCAAGCGAAGGAATGGATGGCCTCACAAATAACCGAACGACTCCATTATACGTTTTATCAGCACCCGGAAATAAAAAAATTACTACCGTATTTCCAACAAGCAGTCATTAACGGTGATACTACCGTTTCACTAGCTGTGGACAGTTTATTTGAGCAATATTTTAATAAATAATAGATAATCACTTACATTAAAAAAGGACAGCGATAATCGCTATCCAAAAAAACATCTAGGGAGTTTAGGGGTATGGATCTAGATGTATTATTATCATACCCGTTTTCAAAATACTTAATCTTATTTTTTTATAAAGTTGCTAACAATTTAACTATTTTCTTATTGGGGATTTGATTATTTGTATAATTAAAAGAAAACCTGCTATTATGAGAAAGTAGATATTGTATGGAAGGAAGCGAGAATATGAGTATGGATTTTAATTTATTCATGAATGATGTAGTACGACAAGCTCGAGAAGAGGCGACTGCATCTGGTTATAAAGAGCTAAAAACAGTCGAAGAAGTAGACGAGGCATTAACGAAAAAAGGGACAACATTAGTGCTTGTAAATTCTGTATGTGGTTGTGCCGGCGGAATTGCACGTCCTGCTGCTGCACATGCTATTCATCACGATAAGCGGCCGGATCAACTAGTAACTGTATTTGCCGGGCAAGATAAGGAAGCAACGGCAAAAGCAAGAAGTTATTTTGAAGGCTATCCACCTTCCTCACCATCATTTGCGTTATTAAAAGATGGAAAACTATTGACAATGGTTGAGCGTCATGAAATTGAAGGTCATGACCCAATGTCAGTTGTTAATAAGCTCCAAGAATATTTCGATCAATATTGTGAAGAAATTTAAGTTGGATAAAAAAATCCGGTTCATAACCGGATTTTTTTGTGAAATTCTATTATAAAAGAGTAAATAATGGGAGTTAAATTATGTTCAAAATCGGCTATCGTACAATGAAAACCGCTATTGCCACACCAGTTGCTATCTATATTGCGCAAATATTCGATTTACAGAATTATTTTTCTGCGGGAATATTAGCCATTCTTTGCATCCAAAGCACAAAGAAAAAATCAGTAAAAGCGGCATGGAGCAGGTTTGCTGCCTGTGTAATTGCGATGATCTTATCAACATTATTTTTCACCATACTTGGACAGCATCCATTTGTCATCGGTCTTGTTTTGCTTATATTTATTCCTGTTACAGTCATGTTAAAAATAAATGAAGGGGTTGTATCAAGTAGTGTCATTATTTTACATTTTCTTGCAGCCTCATCCATCGATTCACATCTTGTTGTAAATGAATTTGCGATTATTCTTATTGGAATTGGTGTAGCGTTAGTCATGAATTTATACATGCCAAGTCTTGATCGTCAATTATTAAAATACCAAGAGAAAATTGAAGGGAATTTCCGATTAATCTTTGAAGAAATTATTCAATATTTGAGGACAAATAAAAATACATGGGATGGAAAAGAAATAACGGAAACGGCTGAAATTATTGAAAATGCAAAGCTTCTTGCTTTTCGTGATGTTGAAAATCGTTTTACTACTAACGAATCGTTTTACTATTCCTATTTTAAAATGAGAGAAAAGCAATTTGAGATTATCGAGAGATCGCTTCCTATTATTACATCAATTTCATCTATGGTAGAACAAAGAATGATGGTGGCGGATTTTATAGAAGACTTAAAGGAAAATATTAAACCGAAAAACACAGCTTTAGACAGATTAAAAAAGCTTTATTCTATGCAAAGGAAAATACAACAAATGGATCTTCCAAAAACAAGAGAGGAATTTGAGGCAAGAGCCACTCTATTCCAATTTATGCGAGAAATGGAACAATACTTAATGATTAAAAGCAATTTTAAAGTAGATAAAAATGTACAAAAAAAGTCCCTAGCTAAGAATTAAATTAACTAGGGCTTTTTTATTATAGTAACCATGCTAGTCCAGCAAGTACAGTTGAAGCAAGCATTGCAAATATCATCAAATAAACAACAATTTTTTGCGCTTTTTTTGACATAATCATCTTCACTCCTTGTAACTCTTAATACTATTCTATTAATTTATAGATGAGAAGACAACCACTATTCCTAATTAAATAAGGCATTTTTATTAATTATTGCAGGATTTTCGACACTTTATGTATAAGTATATATGGTACAACTTGGGGAGGGATTCAGAAATGAAAAAGGTAGATCATATTGGGATCGCCGTTCATTCAATTAATGAAGTATTGCCGTTTTATACGGAAACGCTTCCATTTTCTTGTTTACATATTGAAGAGGTTCCATCAGAAAATATTCGGGTTGCCTTCATTGATGCGGGAAACGTGAAATTGGAATTATTAGAGCCGATCAACGAATCGAGTACAATTGCGAAATTTTTAGAAAAACGAGGGCAAGGGATCCATCATGTCGCCTTTAGTGTAGACGACATTCAAACGCGGATAAGAGAGCTTAGAGACAAAGGTGTGCAAATGATACAAGATACCCCAAAACGAGGGGCTGGCGGTGCACAAGTCGCATTTCTTCATCCGAAATCAGGACATGGTGTTTTATATGAACTATGTGAGAAGAACGAGAAATAGTTATTTGATTTGATTACTTACATCAGGGAGGGATCAAAGTGACAGATATATATGAGAAAATTAATGAATTATATGACAGGAAACGAGAAATTGAGCTCGGTGGCGGAGATGAAAAAATCGATAAACAACATCAAAAAGGTAAATTAACGGCGAGAGAAAGAATTGATTTATTGGTTGACCCAGGTTCATTTGTCGAATTACAACCGTTTATTGAGCACCGGAGCCATGATTTTGGATTAGATAAGGTAAAAGGTCCCGGCGATGGTGTGGTCACAGGCTACGCAAAAGTAAATGGACGACCAATTTATTTATTTTCCCAAGACTTTACTGTATTTGGTGGTGCACTTGGCGAAATGCATGCTGAGAAAATAGCAAATGTAATGGATTTAGCGGCAAAAAACGGTGCACCATTTATTGGATTAAATGACTCCGGCGGAGCAAGAATTCAAGAAGGTGTCGTATCATTGGATGGATACGGACATGTTTTTTATCGCAATGCGATATATTCAGGTGTTATTCCGCAAATATCCGTTATTATGGGTCCTTGTGCCGGTGGGGCCGTCTATTCTCCAGCTATTACAGATTTTGTCTTTATGGTTGATGAATCAAGTCAAATGTTCATCACTGGTCCAAAAGTGATTGAGACTGTGACTGGTGAAAAGATCTCTTCAGAAGATTTAGGCGGCTCAAAAGTCCATAATACAATCAGTGGAAATGCTCATTTCCGTGATAACAATGAAGAAGGCGTATTAGAAATGGTACGTACACTTTTATCTTATTTGCCACAGAATAATGGAGAAAAAGCACCTAAACTAGCAGTTGATGAAACAGATCATTATCGACCGGATTTAACGGATATCATTCCATTTGATGCAGTCAGGCCCTATGATATTAGAAAGGTTATTGATCAAGTAGTAGATGAAGGATCATTTTTTGAAGTCCAAAAAGAATTTGCGAAAAATATTGTCATTGGATTTGCACGGCTAAACGGGGAATCTGTTGGACTTGTTTGTAATCAACCGAAGTTTATGGCTGGCGGGTTAGATATTGATTCTTCAGACAAAGCAGCTCGCTTTATCCGTTTCTGTGATTCTTTTAATATACCAATTATTACTTTTGAGGATGTAACAGGTTTCTTTCCTGGGATTAAGCAAGAACATGGCGGAATTATTCGTCATGGTGCAAAAATCTTATATGCGTATTCTGAAGCGACCGTTCCGAAAATAACCGTTATTTTGAGAAAAGCTTTTGGCGGAGCGTATGTTGCCTTAAATAGTAAATCAATCGGTGCTGATTTAGTATATGCATGGCCAAATGCGGAGATTGCCGTCATGGGACCTGAAGGCGCAGCCAATATCATTTTTGCCAAAGAAATTCAAAATAGTCCTAATCCTGAAGAAACGAGAAAACAAAAAATTGACGAATACCGAGAAAAATTCGCTAATCCATATGTTGCTGCCTCAAGGGGAATGGTAGATGATGTCATTGATCCGCGGGAAACAAGAATGAAATTAATTCAAGGGCTAGATATAATGCGCCATAAAAAAGAAGAAAGACCAAATAAAAAACACGGAAATATTCCACTATAATTGTCCGTATTTAAAAATAGGGATATACTTATAAGGAAGCGTACATATTTTTATTGGAGGTCTCTATAGATGGCTAATCAAGAACGATTACTTAATGAGTTTCTAGAATTAGTTCAAATTGATTCAGAAACAAAAAATGAAGGAAATATTTCTAAAGTTCTAAAGAAAAAATTTCAAGATTTAGGTGTAGAAGTGTTTGAAGATGATACGATGTCTCAAACAGGTCATGGTGCGGGAAATCTGATTTGTACATTAAAAGGAACAAAGCAAGATGCCGATACAATTTACTTTACTTCACATATGGATACGGTTGTTCCGGGAAATGGTGTTAAACCGTCTATTAAAGATGGGTATGTCGTTACTGATGGGACAACCATTCTTGGTGCTGATGACAAAGCAGGACTTGCTGCCATGTTTGAAGCTTTACGTGTATTAAAAGAGGAAAATATTGAACATGGTACAATCCAGTTCATTATTACAGTCGGCGAAGAGTCCGGTCTTGTTGGCGCAAAAGTGTTAGATCCATCATTGTTGAAAGCTAAATACGGTTTTGCTTTAGATAGTGACGGAAAGGTTGGTAATATCGTTGTTGCTGCACCAACACAAGCAAAAGTGAAGGCAGTTATTCATGGGAAAACGGCGCATGCCGGCGTAGCACCGGAAAAAGGTGTATCGGCTATTTCCATCGCTGCAAAAGCAATTTCAAGAATGCCGCTTGGACGAATTGATGAAGAAACGACTGCAAATATCGGAAGATTCGAAGGCGGCCAAGCAACAAATATTGTTTGCGACCGTGTAGATATTTTAGCTGAGGCTCGTTCATTGGTTCCTGATAAAATGGAGAAACAAGTTGCCAAAATGAAAGAAGCATTCGAACAAGCTGCTGTTGAAATGGGCGGTAAAGCAAATGTAGAAGTTCAGGTTATGTATCCAGGATTTAAATTTGCTGACGGCGATCAAGTCGTTGAAATTGCGAAAAAAGCTGCAGCTAAAATAGGCAGAGATTGCAAGCTTGAGCAAAGTGGTGGAGGTAGTGATGCGAACGTAATCGCCGGATTTGGTATCCCTACTGTCAATCTAGCTGTTGGTTATGAAGAAATTCATACAACAAACGAACGCATGCCTGTCGAAGAACTCGTTAAATTGACAGAAATGGTTGTAGCTATTGTTCAAGAAGTTGCAAATGCATAATTTTTAAGAAGAAACTAGACCATGGAAAATGGTCTAGTTTCTAAAATGAAAGTGGAGGATTTAGGTGTGGCAGTAAATGAAAAAGCAATTATCTTTCAAATTGGTAACGAAGAATACGGAATTTCTGTTGATTATGTCATTTCAATAGAAAAATTCGAAAATATTACATTGATTCCAAATTTGCCCCCGTTTGTCAGGGGTATAGTAAAATCAAGAGGAGAACTGATTCCAGTCATCGATTTCGAACATGTATTATACGGTCATCTCTTACAACATAATGAACAATCACGATTAATTGTGTTAAATACAGAAGAATTATCTATCGGTTTACTAGTAAAAGAAGCGAAAGAAATTCTTGATATACCAAATGACACATTAACACAAATCGGTTTGGTCGCCTATCAAAAAACGAATTACATGAGTAGTGTAGCAAATTTAGAATCTCGCTTAATTACGATGATTGATCCGAATCTTTTAGTTCATTCATTAGAAGGAATTAAAGATATACTAGAATATATGAAAGAACCGCAAGTCAATTGATGCATGTGCAAACATGCATTTTTGCTTGTATAAATATAAAAAGAAAAAACGCCTACTTTAAAAAAGGAAATGATTTAGGTGAAACAATATTACCCAAAAAACGGACGTGTCATTTTACATGTTGATATGAATAGCTTTTTTGCCTCTGTTGAAATGGCCTATGATGCATCACTAAAGGGGAAGCCGATCGCTGTAGCCGGAAATCCTGAGGAGAGGAAAGGGATCGTTGTAACATGCAGTTATGAAGCACGTAAATTTGGTGTAAAAACAACGATGACTGTTTGGGAAGCAAAAAAACGATGTCCGCAATTAATTATATTGAGACCTAATTTTACGAGATATCGTGAGGCATCAGAAGCAATGTTTCGTATTTTACGTCAATATTCTGAGCTAGTAGAGCCGGTTTCTATTGACGAAGGGTATATTGATATTACGGAGAGCTATGAATTAGGGACACCTTACGAAATTGCCACAATGATTCAGCAACAATTAGTGAATGAATTAGATCTGCCCTGCAGTATCGGTATAGCCCCAAATAAATTTTTGGCTAAAATGGCCTCAGATATGAAAAAACCAATGGGAATTACCGTTTTGAGAAAACGTGACATCCCCGAAAAAATATGGCCGCTTCCGTTAATCGAAATGCACGGCATTGGCAAAAAAACGGCAGACAAACTAGTTGATGCAGGGATACAAACAATTAAAGATCTAGCTCACACCAATGACTTACAACTTGAAAAATTATTAGGTATAAGAGGACTGAAATTGAAAGAAAAGGCGAATGGTGTTGATTTACGAGTAGTCGATCCAAATGCTGCGAATGATTATAAAAGTGTAGGAAGTTCCACAACCCTACCAAAGGATTCCACGAACCAACAAGAATTATTAAAGGTTTTAGAAAAATTATCTTCGGAAACGGCTACGCGTATGAAAAAGAAGGGTTACTTAACAAACAATGTCTCGATCACGATTAAATATAAAAATCGCAGCACTATAACGAGGAGCCGAAAACTAAACAATCCGGTTGTTCAGCAAAAAGATATATATAGCGCTGCGAAAATGCTTTTCCTTAAACATTGGAATGGAAATCCAGTTCGGTTACTCGGAGTAACAGGGCAAGATCTAGTAGAACAACAAGATGCTGTTGAACAATTAAACTTATTTTCCTATGAGAAAGTAGCTATGAAAGAACCACTGTATCAAGCGATCGATAAACTGCGTGAAAAATACGGCGAAAATGCTGTGCAAAGAGGGGTGAATAAAAATAAAAAATGAGAATTATTTCTTTTTAATAAGCACCCCTTTTAAGGAGGACCAGAGCCCTTCTTTTTTAACTGTCTCTGTTTGTTGATTGCTTGCCTTTGTTATATAGATATTTTCCTTATTAATCGCATAATCCAGCGCCAGTACAAGACCAATTGGGGTATTGGAATCGTTATTCGTAACGATGGAATACGAATTGTTATGTTTTTTTGCCAGTTGAATATATTTAGTTAAAAAAGTGTAAGTTAAATCTCCATTTAATAACAGCTTTGCTTTTGGATTTTTTTTCATTAAATCTTCTACTTCGGGATAGATTTGCTTTTCCATTACTTGACTTTTCTTTAAAGCGACAACGATACGTTCTCGAAATGTTCCAAGATATTTTCTTTTTTCATCAGGTTTCAATTGTTTTTCACCATACATTCCTTTTTGCAAATAATCATCTAAATTAGGTTGGCGTGACATCTGTTAAACCTCCTCATTAAAAAACATTCCTTTATTACAAAGTAAGCATAAGTGTAAAATATGTTCCGTAAAAAAAAGAAACCCATGAAGCAACATGGGTTTAATATGAATATACGTTTTTAGTCACAATTTTCTACATCAAGATCATTGAGGTTCCACCAGAAGAAACCATCGTTTTCGATAAGCTTTTCTGCTTCTTCCGGACCCATTGTACCAGAAGCATATTTTGGGATTTCCGAATTCGTTTGTTCCCATACTTCTGAAATATTGTCGACAAATTTCCAAGACAATGCTACTTCGTCCCAATGAGTAAAGTTTGTTGCATCACCATGTAAGCAATCGTAAAGTAATTTTTCATATGCCTCAGGTGTATTGATTCCATTGGAACCTTCATTTGAAAAATTCAATTTAACAGGATTGGTTTGCATGTTTTGTCCTGATTTTTTCGCGTTAAGATGCAAAGTAATCCCTTCGTCCGGTTGAATATGAATGACAAGTAAATTTGGTTGAAGCTGCTCATTATTATTATAAAGATTCATCGGAATATCTTTAAATTGAATGACAATTTTCGTTGATTTCGTCGTCATGCGCTTTCCTGTTCGAATATAGAAAGGAACACCGGCCCATCTAAAGTTATCAATCATTAATTTCCCCGCTACGTATGTTTCAGTTTGTGAATTAGGATCAACATTCATTTCATCGCGGTAACCGACAACTTCATTATTGTCAATCGTACCCGGTCCATATTGTCCGCGAACAAAATACTCATTAACCTCGTTTCCTTCTATTGGTCGGAGAGCACGAAATACTTTAACTTTTTCACTTCGAATCTCATCTGTTGTTAAACGAATAGGTGGTTCCATTGCTAACAACGCCAACATTTGTAACATATGATTTTGTACCATATCTCTTAGAGCACCGCTTGTTTCATAGTATCTTGCACGTTCTTCAACCCCTAGTTTTTCACTTGAGGTAATTTGGATATTTGAAATGTAACGATTATTCCAAAGAGGTTCAAAAAATGCGTTCGCAAATCGAATAACCTCAATATTTTGTACCATCGCTTTTCCTAAGTAGTGATCGATACGATAAATTTCTTCTTCAGGAAAAGATTGACGAATTTGCGCATTTAATTGTTCGGCAGATTCTAAATCGTGACCGAAAGGCTTTTCAATAACAAGACGTTTAAAGCCGTTTGTATCAGTCAATCCATCAGCTTTTAAATGATCAGCAATTGTTCCAAAAAATTCCGGTGCCATCGCAAGGTAGAAAATCCGATTTCCTTGTAAAGAGTACTTCGTATCTAGCTCTTTTGCTAATGTCTTTAATTGTATGTAAGATTCAGTGTCAGTGACATCATGTGGTTGATAATAGAAATGCGAGCTGAAATCATCAATTTGTTCATCTGCTCCAACGAATGAATGAATCGAGTCTTTAATATTTTCTCTAAATTCTTCGTGTGACCATGGTCGTCTAGCTGTACCGATCACTGCAAAATGATCCGCTAATTTTCCTTTTTTGTATAGATGATAAAGGGAAGGGTAAAGTTTTCTCTTCGCTAAATCTCCGGTTGCACCGAATATCATAATTAATGAAGTTGAAGAATCATTTGAATTCATTGTTGTTCATTCTCTCCTTTTTACTTGCTATTTATAGGATACCAATTATTATCGGTAATACTTAGTAATGAAAAAATTTTTTTCGCAGGATTAGCATATCCAAGTATTAAATTTACTCCATTTATAGATGAAATAGCAAATGATATGCAATTAACGCACTAAAGGCTATTTTCAAAAGTTTATGGTAAAATAAGCAGATAGTAATATATGGGAGGGTTCCTCTTTGGATCTTTTATTTTTAGGAACAGGCGCAGGAATACCTGCAAAGCTACGAAATGTAACTTCAATTGCACTGAAAATGTTGGAAGAGAGAAAAACGATATGGTTGTTTGATTGTGGAGAAGCCACACAACATCAAATTTTACATACATCACTGAAGCCACGGAAAATCGAAAAAATTTTTATCACTCATTTACATGGTGATCATATATACGGTTTACCAGGACTACTCGGTAGCCGCTCTTTTCAAGCCGGTCATTCAGAACTTACTGTATATGGCCCAAAAGGGATAAAAGAATTTATCGATGTGTCACTTAAGGTGAGTGAAACACATTTGCAATACCCGCTTGTCATTAAAGAAATCGATGAGGGAATTGTTTTTGAAGATGATCAATTCGTTGTGGAGGCTGCCGTTTTAGAACATGGTATTCATAGTTTTGGTTACCGTATTACTGAAAAGGATAGGAAAGGTACGTTGGATGTCGATAAGCTTCGTAACGATGGAATAATGCCGGGCCCGATTTACGCGAAATTAAAAAGCGGTGAGACCGTTCAATTAGAAGACGGCCGGATCATTAATGGCAACGATTATGTAGGGCCTGACCAAAAGGGGAAAATCATCACTATTTTAGGCGATACAAGATTTTGTGAAAATGCACGTAACTTAGCCCAAAATGCGGATATTCTTGTTCATGAAGCTACTTTTTCAGCTGAGAATGAAGAACTTGCATTTGACTACTTTCATTCTACAACGAAACAAGCAGCAACTATTGCTTCTGAAGCCAATGTAAGGACTTTATGTTTAACACATATTAGTTCAAGATATGGAAAGGACGATTGGCCACAGCTAGTGAAGGAAGCAAAGGAAGTATTTCCTAATAGTGTGATTGCACATGATTTTATGGAGATAAAAATCAAATAGTGGTTTAAAAAAAATAAGCCGTTTAGGCTTATTTTTTAATTCCATCCACGTTCATATTGTATTGGACTTTCAATTTCGGCACCAAGTTCTTTCGCTGCACGGCGTGGCCAGTAGGGATCTCTTAATAATTCACGAGCTAATAAAACTAAATCAGCACGTCCATTTTGCAAAATTTCCTCCGCTTGTAATGGGGAGGTGATTAATCCGACTGCTCCCGTATCAACGCCTGCTTCTTCTTTAATTTTTTGAGCGAAAGGAACTTGATAACTAGGAAATACAGAGATTCTTGCTGGAACAACTGCCCCAGAACTTACATCAATTAAGTCTACCCCTTGATCCTTCATCCACTTACCAAATTGAACATAATCTTCTGGTGCAAGTCCTTCAGGATGGTAATCATTTGCCGACACACGCACCATTAATGGGCCATCCCATATTAATTTCACTTCTTCAATGATTTCTTTCAAGAAACGGTAGCGATTTTCTGCAGAACCACCATACTCATCTGTTCTTTGGTTAGAAAGTGGAGATAAGAATTCATTAATTAAATAACCATGTGCGCCATGAAGTTCGATGACCTCGAAGCCGGCTTTTTTTGCACGCAAAACCCCTTGTTTAAAAGCTTCCACTGTTTCTTTGATCTCTTCTTTACTCATTTCTTTCGGTGTTTTGCTTTTTTCATTGAAAGCGATGGCTGAAGGCGCAACTATTTCTCCCTCAAGTTCAGCTTTTCTTCCAGCATGGGCGATTTGAATACCGGCAACAGATCCATGAGATTTGATCATTCGCACTAAATCGGCTAAGCCTTCAATATGATCATCGCTCCAAATCCCTAAATCTTGGGGACTAATCCTTCCTTGTGGTGTTACGGCTGTCGCTTCAAGAATGATCAATCCTACTTGACCGACCGCACGGCTCGTATAGTGTGTTCGGTGCCAGTCATTAACGATGCCATCTTCATTTTCGCAAGAATACATACACATCGGTGACATAACAATCCTATTTTTTAACGTAACATTTTTTAGTGTATATGGTTCAAATAATTTTACAGTCAAAAGTTATTCCCTCCTTAAATCTTTCTTGAATACAAATTATAGCAATGTGAGTTGGTTAAGGAAAGAAACTTGATTGTTAAACTATAGTTATTTCTTACTATTTATTTGTGCGAGTCTTTTCGATTGTGTCGTCGCTTCTTTGATGCAATGAATAAATGCTTCCTTTACATGACTGTTATCCAAGACACGAATACCCGCTTCTGTTGTTCCGCCTGGGCTTGTTACCGACTTCCGTAAATCGGCCGGTGATTTTCCGGATAACTCCAACATTTCCGCTGCACCTAGTAATGTTTGGATTATTAATTTTTTCGCTTCTGTTTTTTCCAATCCTATTTCTTGTGCTGATTGTTCCATTGCTTCTGCAATATAGTAAATATAAGCTGGGCCACTACCAGATAATCCTGTTATTGCATCAAGCTTCTCTTCCTCAACGATAGTAGTTTTACCTATGGATGATAATAAATTTATGGTGATATTTAGCTGTTCATTTGAAACTTTATCATTGTAAGCTAGGGCTGTTGCTGACTTTCCGATTGCAGCAGATGTGTTTGGCATGGCACGAATAATCGGACCATCTACGATTGATTCAATAAAGGAGAGCGATATACCTGCCAAAACAGAAATGACCAACGTCGTTGAATGAAGATAGGGGCGAATAGCTAGCAATGCATCTTTGGCGTCTTTCGGTTTAACAGCAAGGAAGACGATGTCTGTTTGTTCTAGGAGATTTTTCATACTATATGTTGTTTGTATTTTATATTTTTCCTTTAATGTAGATAGTTTTACATTGTCTGAACGATTCGTTACATAAATATTTTTATGATCGATTAATTTCTTTTGAGTCATGCCGCTAATAATTGCTTCAGCCATAGATCCAGCACCGACAAATGAAATTTTCATCTATATCCCTCCAAAATTTTGATGTAAAATAAAAACCCTCTCATCCAAAAAGGACGAAAGGGTTATTCGCGGTACCACCTTTATTAAATGTAAAAAACTTTTTTACATTCATCTCATGCCGTTAACGCCGGAGACGTATTGGTTTGCCAATAAGCTCTCAAGGTAGGTTCAATAAAAAAGCGGATGGTGAAGTCTTTCAGCCGATGAACTTCACTCTCTATCATCATTTTTTATTTACTAGCCTTGGTCATTGCGATTATTTTTTAAATTATATAGATTATGCAAAAGAAATGGCTTGTTTGTCAAGTGTTCTTTTTTTATAATTTTCTGCATTTTTATATTAATATAATGACATTTTTCATTCTTATCGGTACAATATATGTATTAATCATTTAGAATATTATAGAAATATAAAAATAAGGGGATGCAGACAAATGGTTTCTTGGATTGGTAATATTGCGAAAATCTCATTGCCTACACCTTTTGCTGTAGGTGATGTCAATGTGTATATTATTAAAGGGGATGTATTAACACTAATCGATGCAGGGGTAAAAACAAAGGAAGCATGGGAATCCTTTACATATCAACTATCACAATTAGGATATACGCCGAATGATATTGAGCAAGTTATTTTAACCCATCACCATCCCGATCATGTGGGATTGCTAGAATGGTTACCTCAAGAGATTAAGATTTTCGGGCATCAGTACTGCAAGCCGTATCTTTCTTTTGATGAAGCGTTTTTTAGCGCACATGATCAATTTTATTTAACCTTATTTCGTGAATTTGGTGTACATGGTGAATTTGCTCAACTATTAAAAAAATGGAAATCGCCATTAAGGTTTTCTGCTAGTCGTTCGCTAACTGATATAATAAATGAAGGAGATTGTATTCCAGGATTTGAAGATTGGAACATACTTGAAACACTTGGACATGCGCAAAGTCATCTATCCTTTTATCGTGAAAAGGATGGCACAATGATTGCAGGTGATCATATACTTGCGAAAATTTCTTCTAATCCATTATTGGAACCACCACTATCTAAAGAGAGCGAGCGTCCAAAGCCTCAATTGCAATATAATGCTTCTTTAAAGAAGCTTTTTGATTATGATATTTCCATAGCTTTTACCGGGCATGGAGCGGAAGTAAAAGATGTCCATGCTTTGGTTGAACGCAGGCTGCAAAGACAGCATGATCGGGCGATGCAAGTAAGAGAAATGATTAAAGAGAAAGCTTTAACGACATTTGAAATCTGTCAAAGGCTCTTCCCTGCAGTTTATCAAAAAGAATTAGGACTGACTTTATCGGAAACGACCGCTCAATTAGACTTCTTGCTCTCAAAAGAAGCCATCAAGAAAGTAGTGAATGAAGAAGGTATCGCTTATTTTTGTGCGTAATAGGAGTGAACGAAATGACGAATCATCGTCTTCAAAACAAAACCATTGTCATTACAGGGGCATCCGGAGGTTTAGGTGAACAGATTGCCTGCAAATGTGCAAAAGATAGGGCCAATCTTGTCCTTTTGGCTCGCAATATTGAAAAATTGAAGGTGATGAAACGTAATATAGAAGAAAAATATTCAATAAAATGTAGCATTCAATTTTTAGATGTTTCCGCACATGAACAGATTCCTACTGTTTTTCAAAAAATTCGAGAGGAGTTTGGAAACATTGATGTGTTAGTTAATAATGCGGGATACGGTGTTTTTGAAGAGGCGCATTCTGCCTCTATGTCCGATATTAAAGGAATGTTTGATGTGAATGTCGTTGGATTAATGGCCTGTACGAAAGAGGTCATCCCATCAATGCGAACGAACAAATCCGGACATATCATTAATATTGCCTCCCAAGCTGGGAAAATGGCCACTCCTAAATCAAGTGTCTATGCAGCAACAAAGTTCGCCGTTATCGGATATTCTAATAGCATAAGAATGGAATTGTCGCCATATAACGTCTTTGTGACAACAGTTAATCCTGGCCCGATTGCGACTAATTTTTTTCAAGTAGCTGATAAATCCGGAACTTACGCAAAAAGTGTTGAAAAATATATGCTGAATCCGGAAAAGTTAGCGAAGAAAATTGTTGACAGCATGCTGACAAAACGCAGAGAAATCAATGCGCCCGGTTGGATGAATGCGGGAAGCCTTATCTACACTTTATTTCCTCGAACTGTAGAACGGCTAGGGAGAAAGGCGTTTTTCAAAAAGTAAGGACGTAACCCGGATCGATTTGTATCCGGGTTTTTTCTATTGAGAAGCAATAAATGTGAAAACACTAAAACTTTTTTAAAGACTCAAATGTCTAATGAATGAAAGGGGGAAGCAGATGGATATTATTTCTCTAGTGAAGAAAGCGAAAAAAGGTGATGATGCCGCCTTTTATCAGCTATTGCTTGAGCATAAAGAGCAGCTTTATCGGATTGCTCTTTCCTATATGAAAAATGAAGAAGCTGCCCTTGAAGCTGTTCAGGAAACATCCTTTCGAAGCTTTAAAGCGATTAAGAAATTAAAAAATCCTCAATTTTTTTCAACATGGATCATTCGGATATTAATTAATTATTGCAATGATGAATTAAAAAAACGTAATCGCGTTATTCATTATGATGATATGTCACACATTGCAGGTGGTAAAGAAGATCTAATGAATCTAGATCTCTATGAAGCTGTTAGACAATTAGATGATAAACAAAGTCATGTAATTATTTTAAAATACTTTCATGATATGAAAATCTCTGATATCGCTAAACTATTGAATTGCCCGGAAAGTACGGTAAAGACATGGCTTTATAAAGGACTCCGACAATTAAAGCTTCATTTAGAAGAGGGAGGGGTAGAAAATCATGTTTGAAAAAGAAGAAAAGCAGCTGCAAAGTGTGAAACAGGAGATCGATACGGCAACGATTCCTGAAGAGCAATTAAATCAAGCAATTTTTACTGGAATACAAAAAGCAAAACGTCGGAAAAAACACTACTCTCTCTGGAAAAAAACAATTATTTTGGCTGCCTCCTTTATCATTATTTTTCTCGGTTCTATACGGGTGTCTGATACATTTGCCTCCTATATAAAAAAAATTCCTGGAATGGAGCATATTGTCGAATTGGTTCAAGATAATAAGGGATTACTAGCCGCTGTGGATAACGAGTATTTTCAAAAAGTGAATCGTTCCGATGAGCATCATGGATTTAAAGTGACTCTTGATTCCATTATTACAGACGAGGAACAATTGGTTGTTTTCTATTCTTTTAAATCGAGCAAGAAACTTCCCAAACAAGTTTGGTCTAAGGATGTATATATTGAAAAGGAAAATGGAGAGAAATTAAAAACAGGTTCTTCCTCTTGCTGTGGGGGAGATCGCCGCAATCAATATGAAACCAGCATTTCGGATGGCACTTTTGAATTCGCTGAACCGATTCCTAAAGGAAAATTAACTCTTGTTATGAAATTTGAAAAATATAATGAGGAGTGGAGAATTCCTTTTTCTATCGACCAAAATAAAATCGGCAAGAAAAAAACAATTCCAATGAAAAAGACAGTGACTGTTGAGAATCAACAAATTCTTATTGATCACATCACTTTTTCCCCGACAAGAGTAGGAATTAATGTGAAATTCCCTACACAAAACTCAAAAGAGATTTTTGATATTCAAGATCTCCGGTTTGTTGATGAGAATGGTGAAGCCTGGTCAAAAATCCAAAACGGAATTGTTGCCCATGGGGGAAATGATGAAAAGACTTATTTTTTGCAAAGTAATTATTTTGAACAGCCAAAGAAACTTTTCTTAGTTTTTAATAAAATAAGAGCTCTAGACAAAGATGAATTGAATGTTGTTATCGACCCATTTAAAAAGAAAATTATTCAAGCTCCCAAAGACGGGCAGTTGCACAAAGTTGAATTTGGTGCATTCGATGATTCGACTGATCTTTTGATGTTTTATTTAAATGAGAAATTCAATGGCCAAATTTTTGATAGCTATACGGATTTTACTGGAAAAATGCATCGACTTTCCACTTATATTTGGGAAGCTGATGGGGGAAAAATCGGTTTTCCATACAAAATAAATAATGCGATTTCCAAAAAGCCGATTACATTAAAACTCATTGATTATCCTGCTTATATCAATACGGATGTGAAAATTCAAATAAAGTAAGTAAAAACTCGTCTATTTTAGTAACGGGTGTACTTGTGAGGTGCAGAACGGTAAGTTACAGACCAAACTTCACAGTCAAAAAGGCTTAGAGCTGTAAATGTCTCTAAGCCTTTTTTTCACAAAACCATAAGTGCATTAAGATGCTAAAATGAGTTTGATAAATAAGCGGAAAAATTTCTCTTAATTAGAGAATAGCAC
The DNA here is from genome assembly GCF_003055045.1 of Heyndrickxia sporothermodurans. Lineage (NCBI taxonomy): Bacteria > Bacillati > Bacillota > Bacilli > Caryophanales > Bacillaceae > Heyndrickxia > Heyndrickxia sporothermodurans. The sequence continues at coordinate 30 of NZ_NAZB01000088.1, read as the reverse complement.
TGAAAATAGCTTAAACATACTAACATTAGT
>NZ_NAZB01000087.1:0-14057 GCF_003055045.1 Heyndrickxia sporothermodurans | reverse complement strand
TGGATTTGTTGTTGGTTTGGACACGGAACTTGGTTTCCTTGTATTCGCAGCCAAATACTTACTGCTTACATATCCTGTTTTCCCATTTGCTTGAATTTTTGACCAGCCTTTGGACTCGGATAACACCGTAACATTTGTACCTTTTACTAGTTTCATAATAATAGAAGCATTCGTTGATGGTTTACTGCGTACATTCAATGTTGAACCCGCATCCACATTAACTGACTTTACTACATTTTGTGAAGTTAACACACTCGGAGGTTCCGCAGCCAGAACAGTTTTTTCAAACGCAATGGTAGATAGTGCAGCAAAACACAATCCCGGAATGATGACACTTTTCTTCAATTTTTTCTCTCCCTCCTAAAATCTAAATTATCTTAATTTAATTCTAACATATTGCAACACTTTTAAAATCGAAAATTGTCAAATTCACTTAGATTTTCAGCGAGCAATAGGTCTTTTGTTCTATATCTTTCTTGGAAAACGATCTTTTTTTCTAAAAATATCAATTTCTAAATACCTAGTAACTACTTCTTAAGTCTTTCCCAATAATTCACATTATTAAATCATAATTAAATCTATTAATATTGTAAAATCGTGTTATAATTTGTAAGAAAAAGTTTACAAAAAGTGAGGTTCATTTATGAAGAAAAAAATTCTTATTATTATTTCTAGTATTATAGGAGTATTGATTATAGGAATTGGCGGATATGCGTACTATCTTTACAGTTCTGTAAAGGATACTGCAAACAAAATGCATGAAGAGGTAAAATTAGATCGTCCTCATCAAAAACCGGATATTAGTAAAAATAGTCAGCCGATTTCTATTTTATTAATGGGTGTGGATGAACGTAAAGGTGACCGTGGCCGTTCAGATACGTTAATCGCAATGACCCTTAACCCGAAAAAAGGGAATATGCAGATGGTGAGCATTCCACGTGATACGAGAACAGAAATTATCGGTCACGGGACAACGGACAAAATCAATCATGCCTATGCTTTTGGTGGACCAAAAATGGCCATCGAAACAGTGGAAAACTTTACTGGTGTCCAAATGGATTACTTTATTCGTGTGAATATGGAAGCCCTTAGTGAGTTGGTTGATGCAGTTGGTGGTGTAACAGTCCAAAATAAACTGGATTGGATTGACGAAGGGATTTATAAAAAAGGCTACCACTTTGCAAAAGGGGATGTTGAACTCGATGGAAAAAAAGCGCTCGGATATGTACGTATGAGACATTTCGATCCGAATGGTGATTTTGGCCGTAACGAACGTCAACGTCAAGTTATCGCTGCAATTGTAAACAAAGCAGCAAGCATTTCATCCGTTACCCGCTTCGATGATATCCTTAGTGCATTGGGGGACAATGTGAAAACAAATATGACCTTTGATGATATGATGGATATTCAAAAAAACTATCGCAATTGCCGAAACAATATCACGCAGTACGAAGTAAAAGGTGTAGGTGGTAAAATCGGCGGTATCTACTATTTAAGTGTTCCAGATGAAGAAAAATCAAAAGTAACGAAAATGTTAAAGGACAACTTAAAGAAGAGCTAATGAGAAAAGCGGAAGCGCCTTGCTCATCGACGTAAAAACTGGAGGGACTTTGACTGAGATAAAGGAAACACGATGAGCCTGAAAGGCGAATCGATGTTGACTTATCGTAGGGAAAAGTCCTGAAGTTTTCTAGTCGATAGGCGCTGGAGCTAGACAAATAGAAAAGCGGAAGCGCCTTGCTCAGCCCCGACAAGCAAATGTACATCGGCAAAAAAAGTCTGCTCTTTGGCTTTTATTGCCAATGTACATTTGACCTCGAGGGGCTAGGCGCTGGAGCTAGACAAAGCAGATACTTTTAAGGAACATTACCTTTTAAAGAACGTATGCCCCATGATTATGTAAAATGAAGCATCCCATATTAAGGATGCTTCATTTTTTTGATTACTATTCTAACCTACATTCTCCCAACAAGATCCATTACATCGTCTTGTAACTTCTTATTTAATTCCTGACTTTTTTCCATTGAATCCGCCTTAACACCGAAATAAAACTTCGCTTTTGGCTCGGTTCCTGATGGACGTAGGCAGAACCATGAACCGTCTTCTAAATAATATTTCAGCACATTTGATTTTGGTAATTGAATATTTGTTGTTTCTTCGGTTAGTAAATTTTTACGTTCGCTCATTTGATAATCTTCTACGGCTGCGACCTTTAATCCCGCAATTTTTGTTGGCGGATTCTTACGGAATGTATTTAGAATTTCCGCAATCTTTTCTGTTCCTTCTTTCCCCTTTAACGTTAAAGAGCGTAAAGATTCAATATAATAACCATATTGGGCAAATATGTCTAAAAGACCATCATATAACGATTTCCCCTGTTTTTTATAATAAGCGGCAACTTCAGCTGCAAACACTGCAGATTGTACTGCATCTTTATCGCGAACAAAATCTCCAATTAGATATCCATAGCTTTCTTCATAACCAAAAAGGAATGTATACTCACCGGATTGTTCATACTCTTTAATTTTTTCTCCTATAAATTTAAATCCAGTTAGTGTATCAAGCGTTGAAATACCGAAGGATTTGGCAATCTCACGGCCAATTTCAGATGTCACGATCGTCTTAATCACAATTCCGTTTGACGGAAGAGTTTGTTTCTCCTTCATCTTCGTTAATAAATAATGAAGCATTAAGGCACCTAATTGATTTCCTGTTAAAACTTGATACTCACCAACATGATTTTTCACAGCTACCCCAATGCGGTCCGTATCCGGATCAGTTCCAATTAGAACATCTGCATCGTTTTGCTTGCCATATTGAATGGCTAATTCAAATGCGGCATGTTCTTCAGGATTTGGAGAAGTGACTGTTGAAAAATTCGAATCAGGCAACTCCTGTTCTTTGACGACGGTAACATTTCGGAAACCAAACGCTTCAAGTCCTTTTCGAACAGGGATATTACCTGTCCCATGTAAAGGGGTGTACACGATTTTTAACGAGTCGGCAACAGATTGAATAAGTTCCTTATCTTGTCCAATACTTCGCAATGCTTGTAAATATGCTTGGTCTACTTGTTCTCCTATGTATGTCAATATTTCATTTTTTAGAAGTTCCGACTCATCTGCAACTTGAATGACTAGCTCATTTTCTACTTTATTAACGTATTCTACTAATTCATCCGCCTGTTTTGGTGGCAGTTGTCCTCCATCTTGGCCGTATACTTTAAATCCATTGTATTCAGGCGGGTTGTGACTTGCCGTAATAACAACACCTGAAAATGCGTGTAAATACCGAACCGCAAAGGATAACATCGGTGTAGGGTGTAATTCTTTAAAAAGATACGCTTTAATTCCATGTTTTCCAACTGTTTTCGCTACCTCTAAAGCAAACTCTGGTGATTGATGACGACTATCGTAGGCAATAACTACCCCACGTGACTTCGCTATATCCCCTTGTTCCTCAATATATTTAGCAAGTCCTTCTGCAGCTTTACGGACAGTATAAATATTCATGCGATTGGTCCCAACCCCTAGTTCACCGCGCATGCCGCCAGTTCCAAATTCTAAATTTTTATAGAAGCGGTCCTCAAGCTCTTTTTCATTTCCCGTAATTTCATTTAGCTGATCTTTTAAATCCTGATTTAAATCGTCAAATTGACTCCATTTTTCATAGGATGATTTCCAACTCATTATGTATTCCTCCAAAAAAGTAATTCTTATATTAACAGTATAATATTATACATTTTTTAGCAAAGTCTAATGGGAATTTTTTATTAATTATTCTTTGAAGAAAGCAATTGGGGACATTATCATTACTTTACAATATAATTTCTTACTTAAACACAGGCTTTTCTTTGTTATAATACTACTAAGCAAAGCGGATATACGATGTTGGACCCTTTGGAGGCACTGCGACTAACGCTTATTATACATAGAGAGGATTTATTAACTTGGATGAAAAAGTCATAAGAGTTTTGGAGATTATTGAAAATAATGCACGAATTCCTTTAAGTACATTAGCGAAAATGGTGAATTTGTCGGAAGCTGATGTAACCGAGATTATTAAGGATTTAGAAAAAAGGAACATTATAGCAAGCTATGTTTCTGTTATTAATTGGTCAAAGTTGACGGAGCAGGAAATGGTTACTGCGTTGATTGATGTGAAGGTAACACCAAAGCGTGGTGTTGGTTTTGATGATGTGGCTGAACGAATTTATCGTTTTCCACAAGTAAAGTCTGTTTATTTAATGAGTGGCGCATTCGACCTGTCTGTTGAAGTAGAAGGAAAAACGATGCTGGAGGTTGCAAGTTTTGTCTCGGATAAATTAGCGACAATCGATTCTGTGATTTCCACTTCTACTCATTTTATTTTAAAAAAGTTTAAACACGACGGCGTAATACTTGGTGAAAATGAAAAAGATCGAAGGATGATTATACAACCATGAAAACTGAATTAATGAATCCATCCCATTTTTTATCTGAAAATGTCAAAATAATTAAACCTTCAGGAATTCGCCGTTTCTTCGATCTCGCCTCACAAATGGAAAATGTTATTTCATTAGGTGTTGGCGAGCCTGATTTTGTCACACCTTGGAATTATCGTGAAGCGAGTATTTTATCATTGGAAGAAGGGTTTACTGCCTATTCGCCTAATGCTGGATTACTTGAATTACGCCAAGAAATATCTACTTATATGGAGCAGCGCTTTTCTGTTCAGTACTCTTCAAAGAATGAAATAATCGTAACGGTCGGAGCCTCTGAAGCGCTTGATATTGCATTAAGAGCTACTTTAAATCCGGGTGAGGAAATTATTGTAGTGGAACCATGCTTTGTATCTTACGTTCCAATCGTTGAACTTGCTGGTGGAAAAGCAGTGACCGTTCAGGCTTTACCTGAATATGATTTTAAAATTCAACCGGAGCAAATCGAAGCATTAATTACTGAAAAAACAAAAGGGATAATTATTTGTTCACCTAATAATCCAACTGGAACGGTTTTAAATAAACAGGATTTAGAAGGAATAGCTGCTGTTGCGTTGAAGCATAATCTCCTCGTTTTTTCAGATGAAATTTATGCGGAGCTTTCTTATGATGAGCCTTATACGAGTATTGCTTCCTTACCCGAAATGCGGGATCAAACCATTGTAATGAATGGCTTCTCGAAAGCATTTGCCATGACTGGCTGGAGATTAGGCTTCGTTTGCGGTCCAAAAGAAATTTTACAAGCCATGTTAAAAATTCATCAATATGCCATTATGTGTGCACCTACAATGTCCCAATTCGCTGCTATCGAGGCATTAAAAAATGGTCATACGGAAATGAAGAAAATGATCCGAAGCTACCATAGTAGAAGAAACTATATGGTAGAAGAGTTGAACGAAATTGGCCTCCCTTGTCATATACCTGGTGGAGCTTTCTACGTCTTCCCAAATATAACACCCACCGGCTTAACAAGTGAAGAATTTGCCGAAAAACTCCTGATCGAACAACAAGTCGCCGTCGTCCCAGGATCCGTCTTCGGCGCAAGCGGTGAAGGCTACATCCGATGCAGCTACGCAACCAACATCGACCAACTCCAAGAAGCCATCACCCGCATCAAAAACTTCCTCAAATAGTGTCAGGCACCATTTATTCATTTTTCGGCATAAACATGCGCATTTTTGAATAAATGGTGTCAGGCACTTTGTTCATTTAGGTACAATTGTGTAAGTTAACGCTTAAATCATATATTTTTATGAGTTAGAGTTTTCTAGTGAAGGGGCATTTTTTTGGATTCAAACATTCGCTTGATACAATATTGATAGTTTTTCATAGTTAGAGTTTTTTATCCCGCTTTAATACAAAAAGTTTCAATTTTTACTTTTTGAATATCATATTAAAAACAGTAAGGAGGATTCAGATGATCCGCTCAATCGATTTTATTTATAAGAATGGCTCGCAAAATCATAATGAAGATGCTTATGTCATTAATCGGGAAAATCACATTTTCGCTGCTATTGATGGAGCTACAGGTTTAGGAGGTCTTTCTGGAGATATTGCGTCGAATATTATTAAGCAAAGTTTGGAAAAGGTTTCCGAACGCTCCCTTCGAGAAAAAGTGGAGGAAGGAAATACAAAATTGCGACTAAAAACGGAGGAATTAAAGAACCTTCCACTTACTAGCATTTCTAAACTTGAAAGAAGCACCTGCAGTCTGGCAGCGATACAATTGAAAGGAAATCAATATTTGGAGTACGTATCTTATGGTGATTGCATGATCATTTTACAATATAAAGATCAGTCCATTCGTATCGTTACCCATGATCATGTGGATGTATTAGATACACAAGCAATTAAAATTGTCCATCGAATGTTATTAGAAGAAGAGACTGGGAAGGGAATCGATTTAAATCAATTACCAGAAGAAAAGATTTTATCCCTTTTACAGGAAAAGAAAGACAAAATAAAAATTCTCCTACATGAAAACCGAAGCAAATTAAATACTTCTGAAGGATATGGAATCATTGACGGAAGTGAAGAAGCTTTATATTTTATGGAATATGGGGTTATTCCTTTCATTAATATTAAACAAATTCTGCTCCTTACAGATGGGTTGAAAATGCATACCCACCAACAGGACACTAAAACACATAAAAATAGCTGGGAACAAAGTGCCACCATCGCCTTTAACCATGGAATCAACGAATTATATAAACAAATCATCCAAATTGAAAAAAACGACCCTGCATGTATCGAATACCCTCGCCTAAAAAAACACGACGACAAAACCGGCATCCTCCTCACATTTGAATAGGTGTCAGGCACTATGTATTATATTGAACATTTCCTCGCATTCCTAAAAAGGATGTTAAAAAATTTGTCGAAGGATAAAACTGGAATCCGCTTGAATAGTTGCTTATGATATTAATAGTATGATAGTCCTACAAAAAAGGGGAGATAATATGGGGAAAAGACGGTTTTGTCACTTTTAAGCGCAGGGATATTGGCATTCTCATTATCCGTAAGTTCTGTGCATGCGGAAACAAAAACAAATCAATTTGAATTAACAAAGAAAGCCCTGAATCAACAAGGACAGTTACTTCAAAAAAGGAGTCCTTATAAGTTACATACATTAGAAGCATATTCAAAACAAATTCACGCTTTTAAAAAATTGCAATCTTATAAACTTCCGAGAATCAGCCGTACTTTGAATAGTTATAATAGTAATGACAATTCTTTATTTGAACAAGAGCCAAATGATGATTTTCCTTCAGCAAATAAGTTGCCTTATGATAACTTGATGGTTGGTCAATTACTTCCATTATACGATGTCGATTTGTACAAGGTTAAAGTTGAAAAGGGAACATTATTAGTCGCTGGGCTTACCAATTCGTATGCTATTGATTTGGTATTTGGTGCATTTGAAAAAGACTTTAAGGACCATGGGTTCTTAGAATACTTAGGATACGACTATGATCCTTCAACAGGCGTATTAGTTCATGTCTACGATGTGAAAAAGGCCGGAACCTATTATATTGGTGCTTTAGATGGTGATGATGAATATGATATTGATGATAATTCTGTAGAGGATCTATATGGACTAATGGCTACCTATGTCGATACCGTTGCTCCATCTAGACCTATTGTCAATAATGTAACAAATAAATCGAAAACAGTTACAGGTAAAGCTGAAGCTAACTCTATAGTCACTGTAAAAAGTGGAAAAAAAGTTCTTGGTTCTAGCAAAGCCTCTTCGAAAGGCGAATTTTCTGTTAAGATCAGTGCTCAAAAAGCTGGAACGAAACTAACCGTTTCTGCTAAAGACAAGGCTGGAAATGTTAGCTCCGGAGCATCCGTCACAGTAAAAGATGCTATTCCACCTGCGAAACCAACTGTAAATAAAATCACCAATAAATCAAAGGTGGTAACTGGTAAAGCCGAAGCCAACTCAACCGTCACGGTCAAAAAAGGAAGCAAGGTTCTTGGTTCCGCCAAAGCCTCCTCAAAAGGCTCATTTTCTGTTAAAATCAAAGCTCAAAAAGCAGGATCAAAATTAACTATTTCCGCTAAAGACAAGGCTGGAAATGTTAGCTCCGGAGCATCCGTCACAGTGAAAGATGTTATTCCACCCGCGAAGCCAACAGTAAATAGAGTCACCAATAAATCGAAGGTGGTAACTGGTAAAGCCGAAGCTAACTCAACCGCCATGGTCAAAAAAGGAAGCAAGGTTCTTGGTTCTGCTAAAGCTTCCTCAAAAGGAACATTCTCTGTTAAAATCAAAGCTCAAAAGGCTGGAACAAAACTAACCATTACCGCAAAAGATAAAGCTGGAAACGTTAGCGCAAAAGTAGTAAAAAAAGTAGTAAAATACTGAACATCTAATTAAAATCAACGAGAAGTGTCAGGCACCAAATATTCAAATTCTCAAATATTTATTCAAGAAAATGCATAAACGGTGCCTGACACCATTTATGCATTTTTTTGATGGTTTTATCGAGAAGGGTTGAATTTTCACTTCTTTTGCCGAAGTTTTTCTTGTTTTGTCAAAGTCGGAGGATTTTGGAATGGCGGCATCGAATATTGAGAGAAAAGGAGGGAATAGTTTTGAATACGACAGGTGTTGCAAATTTATTAGGTGTTTCGAAGAGTACGGTTCAACGCTGGATTAAACAGCTTGACCTTGATATGAGTCGCAATGATCTTGGGCATTTTGATTTTACTGAAGAGGAAATTTCTATGTTGAAACAGATTCAAGAACAGGTTCAAAAAGGAATCCTTCTCCAAGATGTAGTCCTCCCACCCAAAAAGACACGTAAAGGAAAAGCAGTCCATACCGTACAAAATCCAGAAATGGAAACGATAATTGAAAAAATAAATGACCTAGATAGAAGAGTAAACGAAAAAGCAGATAATGTCGTTTCATATCAGCTCCTCTCCCATCGAAGAGAACTCGAGGAATTAGAAAATCAAGTGGTTCAACTCAATAAACGGATTGAGCTTTTAGAAAAAAAATTATCAGAAGTCAATCAAACGAATGCTCCCGCCAAGCTCACTAACCTTAATCAAATCCATGAAAAAAGAAAAGGAAAAAAGAAAAATATTTTCATGATGTTGTTTGGCTTTTAGCACCTATGGTGTTCTTTTTTTTGTCTTTTGTAAGGATTTAGAGGACAACTTAAACTCAATCGAGCATTGAAACTTTTTTCCCTTCTATTCGTATTAGGAATAAAAGGTGGGAGAAAAATGGAGAAATCATATTTAATTGCAGCAAATATTATCGGGATCTTATTTTTACTCTATGTTTTTATTCGTGCAATCAGAATTTCTCTTTCAATGAGACGATGTAAACCGATTCATAAAAAAGCATTTAGGACAAAAGGAAAGAACTTGGAAAGCCGTATTTTCGGAATGATAGTAGCAATCATTCTTATCATATATATCTTCTCCTTATTCTATTTCGAACCAAAGAACCTTCTTATTTTGTACATGTGTATTCCTCTTAGTGTGGTCATGTATCAACCTTTATTTCGCCAAGCAAAAATTGGAGAAAATGGAATCTGCCTTTCCACTAAAATAATTCCTTGAAAAGAAATTGAAACCTATCAACTAGAATGGTCCGAGCTAAAAGATCCCTTTTATCCAGATGGTTGCTTAACGATAACAACCTTAACGAAAGAAACATACTTATTGTTGATTGAAAAAGAAAGTGGAAAAAGTATTAATACATTTTTGAACAAACTCCGAATGACTCGCATTTAAAAAAGGAGGCCGTCATTAAAAGACAGCCTCTTATCTTTCCACATATAAGAATCTACAATTCGGCTGCAGAACGATTTTCCTTTTCCAAGGTTCGCCCGATTTCCCCTTTCACCCTCTGTTCATTTTTATCAACTATCGCGGCCCCTACTATGTCACCTGTCACATTGCACATCGTAAAGACCATGTCGGTAATGACATTTACTCCGGCTGTAAGTCCGACAATTTCAATCGGAAGCCCTGCTTGAGTGAAGACGATGGACATCCCAATTAATCCCGCACCCGGTACTCCCGCGGTTCCCACCGCAGCCAGTGTTCCAGTTAAGATAATTCCGATAATTGCCCCAACGCTTAAATCATAACCGACGATTTCCGCAGCAAGCACTACCCCTACACCAAAATGAATAGCTGATCCATTCATGTTTACCGTCGCACCAATTGGTAAGGTAAAATTAGCTACCCTATCACTAATTCCTGCTTTTAATGCACATTTAATCGTAACTGGAAGCGTACCTAGACTGCTGCATGTAACAAAAGCAGTCATTATTGCTTCCCGCGTATGAAGGAAAAATTTAATAATAGGTACCTTAAATAAAAATAAAATAAGAGGGAACACGATTAGCATTTGAATGGCCACACCAAGATATGATGCCCCTACATATTTAGCAAGAGATTGTAATGTATCCATTCCTTGATTTCCTATGGATGTCGCTGTAATTCCAAGGACCCCGATAGGAGCATATTGTAAAATCCCATTTAAGATTCGAAATGTTACTTCACTGCCTGCCTCAGTAAACTTCATTAACAAGTTACCCCATTCATTCATTTTCGGATCTTTTGAATGGCGAATAAATGAAATGGAAAATCCGATAATAAGTGCTACGAATACAATACTTAAAATATCACCCTTTGCCATAGAATCAATAATATTGGAAGGGACAATTTGAAGAATAATATCAATGATAGATGGTGCCTCTGGTACCTCCATTGTTGCGTTTTTCGGCATTTGAAGCCCAAGGCCTGGGTTGATTAATTTCGCAATAACTAATCCAAGCCCTACAGCAATTGCTGTGGAAATAAGATAATAAGGAAATATTTTACCGCCAATGCGTCCTAATTCTTTCGGACTTGAATTATTGACAGAAACAATTAATGTAAGAAAAATTAAAGGAACGACAATCATTTTAAGAAGCCTTAAAAATAAATCTCCAAATGGCGATAACACATCTGCGGAAGGTCCAAAAATAGCGCCGATGATAATTCCTAATAGGAATCCAACCGTAATTTTTAAAATAAAAGATTTACGAGCATACCATCTCCAAATAGCCAATTTGAAATTCCCCCTTATTTGATTTTACAAAAATTTAAACGCTTACATTTTCCCTATAATGATTCATAAGCCACTTCTCCACCAATAATGGTCTTTTCAATCTTTGTTGTTAGTAATTCATCAGGATGTTCAAGCTCAAAAATATTCGTAGAGTAGACGGTCATATCAGCAAATTTCCCTCTCGTTATCGTTCCCTTTACATGTTCCTCGTTTGTCGCAAATGCCCCACCTATCGTAAATAGCTTGACAGCTTCTTCCATCGCTAATTTTTCGGATGGGTTCCAGCCATTATGATCTTGGCCGGGTGCTTTACGTGTCACTGCAGCATGTATTCCTAGGAGCGGATCGATTGGTTCAACGGGGGCATCAGAGCCACCTGCACACTTCACCCCAGCAGATAATAAGGTCTTCCAAGCATAGGATCGCTTAATGCGTGATTCTCCTAATCTATCTTGAACCCATGGGAAATCTCCAACGATAAATCTCGGCTGAATATCTACTATTCTACTCGGTGATACGAGACGAGGAATGAGCTCGTCACGAAGGACTTGCACATGAATCAATCGGTCGCGGTAAGCCACTGATGGAAATTGGTCCAATATATCTAGCACATTTTCAAGTGCCTGATCACCAATCGTATGGACAGCAATTGGCATCGAAAGCATTCTGGCATCATGAACGATCGAATACAATGTCTCCTGGTCCATCATGGCATCGCCTACTGTTGTTGGATCATCGTGGTAAGGGCTGGATAAAAGGGCTGTTCGGCGCCCTAATGCTCCATCTGCAAAAATTTTAATCGCACCGATTTGCAAATGTTCATTTCCATACCCAGCATACATCCCACTTTCTCTAAGATCGTTCATATACATATAATCAATTAATAGATTGCACCTTAGTCCCAACCTTTCTTGATTAATTAATTCATCATAAATTTGATACGTTTGATACAATCCATTCAAGAAAGTCGGATCATTCGTATGGGCACTCGTTAACCCTTTTTCCATCGCAAATTGGACGGCTTGACGTACGGCATTTTTTAATTCGGGGTATGATTTTTCGGGGATATATTTTTGAAAAATTTCTGTAGCTGATTCTAATAGTAATCCGGTTGGATTCCCTCTTTCATCTTTCACGATTGTCCCACCCTCCGGCACTGTTATGGAAGGATGATACTGGCATATCTCTAGAGCTTTACTGTTCACTAGGGCGGCATGCCCACAAATTCTCGGGATAAAAAGTGGGCAATGAGAGGTGACATGATCTAGCTCCTGGAGCGTTGGGATTGTCGCGTCCGTAAATAGATTTTCATCCCAGCCACGTCCAATAAGCCATTCACCTGGTTTAAGGGAGTTTGCTCTTTCTTTGATTTTCGCTAACATTGCTTTTTTAGAGGTGACCCCCGTTACATCCAAATTCAAAAAGTTCAAAGCCACGCCACCGATATGGACATGGCTTTCAATCAATCCAGGTGTTGCCGTTTTTCCTTGTAAATCGATGACCAGTGCATCCTGTCTTCCCCATTGTAAGAGCATATCTTCCGTCGTCCCCATATCAATAAATCTCCCATTGTCTACGACAACAGACTGAACGATTGGATACATCTTATCGAATGTATAGATAGAACCATTCGTATAAATTTTCACCATTTTTACATCTCTCCTTCCAAAATACTAATTAACTTCCATATATTTATAGAATATTCGCTTTAGATAAAATTTTCTCCTTTCATAAAACAAAATAAAAATATTTCGGGACATCAGAATCGATCCATTGCCCCATTCTTACTTCGATTCGTTTTATGCTTTTCAAAATCCCACTGGGATAAAAATTTCTTAGCCGCTTCATACCCTGATTGATAAAGAAAGGCTGTTTCTTTCTCAGTTAGCTTAAAATCCGTTGTATTAATCGTTCCTGTTGGAATTTGAATCGTTCGCTCAAGTGTTTCTGCACTCATATATCTTAAATCATGGGCTTGGAGCATCGTTTTAAAAATATTTTTGAATAAATGGATAGGTGTAGGGATGACAGGATTAATCGTTACTTCATCTTTCACAAAGTAAAATCCGAATGTTGGAAAACGTGGGTTTGGTACATCGAAAAGCCATATTGGGAAATTGCTCAGCAGGCCACCATCTAAAATATATGATTTCTGCTGATCTTTTGATTTCCATTTAACAGGACGGAAGAAAAAAGGTAAAGAGGCACTCATTTTTACAGCTGTCGAAACTTTTAATTCTGAGGGTCTGATACGGTAGCGACTTAAATCATCAGGTAAAATAAGGATCCGTCCATTTGTAACATCCGAAGCAATAATTTTCAATTTCCCTTCTGGAAGATCGGCAAACGTACGTATGCCTTTTTTTAAAAGAAGTTCATCCAACCATGTTTCTAGATAATCAATTTTATAAATACCAAGATGAATAATGAGTTCCAATAGACTGCCGACAAGCGGAATCCGATTGAGAATGGTTTTGCCTCGTAAGGTTGAAAAATCTAATTCACTCATTACGGTTTTAATTTCACTACTGTTATAGCCACTCGCTAAAAGCGCAGCTACAACCGCTCCCGCTGATGTCCCGGCTAACCTTTGCCATTCCACTTGTGCCTCTTCCATCGCTTGGATGGCACCGGCAAAAGCAATTCCTCTGACACCGCCACCTTCAAAAACAGCATCTGCCCGCATACGCCTCCACCTCTTCACTTTTATCTTTCTTATTATTACTTTATTCCATATCTCATTCATAAACCCTTTCTTTTTTTGAACTATTCTTTAATTAGTACAGTGGACCTGGTCATTTGTCCCGTTTAGGATTCTACTTCACTTCAGTATCTCTTCTTACATAGTAGGAACATAATCAATAACCTCAGTTCGATTACTATTAAACTTTCTTTTTCTAAATGCCCTATTGTGCCGGAAGGATTTGTTACGACGAGTGTCGCATGATTCATCAAATACCCCCTTACTACATAATGTACTGCACCCCAAAAGTT
>NZ_NAZB01000086.1:0-8482 GCF_003055045.1 Heyndrickxia sporothermodurans | reverse complement strand
GTTGTTTGATTGGGGGCTTACGAAATATGCAGAAATACGATTGTATAAGTGTGCTGAATATACAATGTTGTCTCCTATTACTTTTAAGCGTCCATCGTATAGTGGACGCTTATTTGATTTTTTTAAAACTCTCTCGCGAAATGCTCTTGAATGAAATCAGAAGTTAACTTGTCATTCGATATGAAATTATGCAGTCAATCGTTAACGTGTTGTCCTTCATATGCATCCAACTATTTTGTGTCGGGTTTAGTGCTATTTTTTCATTAATTACGATAAGGAAAATGTTGTTCTTTATTGTGAAAACAATAATAAACCTGAAGTAGTTCTTTTACTTTCCTTGATTATGTATAAATTCAAAATCTAATTCCTGTGGTTCACGTTGAGAAGCTTCCTTCATTAAATTTTTTTAATCGTTTTTTTAGTCATACGTCTATCTTCAAAAAAAACGTCTTCCATCCCTTTAATCATAAATTTAACAGCAAGAATAACAAATATAAAGGCAATAACAGGGCCAAAAAAATTCCAAGACCAGCCTTGTATATGTTCAAATCCTCTACCAACGAGTCCGGACCATTCACTTGAAAGGGAAATATATACTTTTTCTTCTGTATCAAGTTTCTTCTCTAATGTTCCACCAAAAAAGACGTGAAAAAAACCGAGATGTATTAACAAAATCAACACCTGGACAGTTTCTTGGGCGAATTGGATCAACAGACGTGGTCTCATATGGGGAAGCACATGCTTTCTTAATATATGAATATGACTACCACCAAGCGCTTTCGAGCTTGTAATAAATTCTTCTTTATATACTTGGCTGATTTGATTACCAATTAGCAAAGAAGTGGTTGGAATCGCTACAACTGTTAAAATAATCAATTCAAAGATAACTTTTTGAATAAAACTGTATTGGTCTTCAAAGCTAACATTATATAGAAGTACATAACAGAGCAGTGCTGTTGGTATATAATAAAATCCATTCACTATTCCACTAATGTATTTGTTCAGTTTGGAAATATAATCTCCTAAAATCAGTCCAAAAAATGATGAAATAATAACCCTCAAGCCAGCTACAATTATACAAATACCGATTGTATATTTTGCTCCTTGTATTAACAAAAAGAAAATGTGTCTTCCAATCGAATCTGTTCCAAGTGGCGGAACATCAAGTGGAGCAAATGGTCCACTTCCAATAATTTCTCCACGGCTATTGTACAAGAAGGTTGTAACTGGGATCTTTTCGTGGAAAAAAATAGTATGAATTATACTTGAAGATACTAGTAAAAATAAAAAAATAAATCCAATTAAAAATAATGGGTGCTTAAATAATTTTTTTAACCGGTTATTTGAATCCATAAACTAACCCTCCAACTGCCTACCGGTAGTTTTTTCAATTATGACCTGTCCAATTGCATTCATAAAATAAATTGGAAAAAACACGAAAAACATACCCACGGCTAGTACATTGGGCGCTAAATTATCGAACATGAAGTGCATCAGACCATCTAAGTTGAATACAAATTCAACAATAAGCAGATTAGACAACATAAACCACATAATAGATTTTACATGTAGAAAGATATTAATGATTGCATTTCGTAATACATGAGAAAACAAAACTCTTTCTTTAGTTAATCCTTTTGCTCTTGCAACATCTATATATAACTGGGAGGTCTCTTCTTCAAAGTTATGAATCATTATTCGATATAAAAGTAAGGTTGGTAAGACTGCAAGAACAATAATCGGTAGAACAAAGATTCTTTCATTACCAAAGGCAACAATATTAAAAATCAAAGTGTCAGTATGTTTATAGATGAGAGGTACAATAACAGTAAATAGTCCGACTACAAAAACGTCAGGAATAGATTCTCCGAGAAAAAGAAGAAATTTAATTTTCCTACGTAATTTTTCTGGTAAAAGCATCGTGAAGAAGGTTAATACCATGGCCAGAAAGAAAGAAAGAAAAACAGCAATGAACATTAAGGTGATGGAATATCTCCATCGTGCCCAAAAATCTGGGAACAATCTATATGTATCCTGATCAAGGTTATAAGTCAATGTATCCAAATGAATCACGCTTAATACAATCGATCCTACTTCAGATACATAAGCAGAAATGTCTAATTTTAATCCCTGGAATAAAGCAGGAATCGCTGCTACAAGGACAATGCCAATGGTTGTTAAAACAAATTTTAATAAAATTCGATAGTAAAGACTCATACGTGAACTTCCTTTTCATTCCTGTTTACTTTTACCTTCAGAAAAATTCTAGGATCTACAAAAATGTACAAGGGGGGATTCTTCAATATTTATTAAATTTAAAATACTATACAGACATTGGTAAAGTGAAAAAATATATATGGGGACCTACCAACAGAATGCAAATAGTATATTAGGCGAATACTCCGCTTAAAAGACAAATACCAGCCCATTTAAAGATTTTGGATACATGTTATAGAAGAATTAATTATTATTTAAAGGTCTTAGGATGGGAATATAATAATTTTTGTGGAGAATATATATTTTGATTCAACTAGATCACTAATATTAAGAATGTTTTTTAGTACATCTAAATTCTCGAGGTACTTTGGCAATTTAACTTTACCTTTTATATAGGCTCAATTCCAATTTTACATCACAAAAATTAATCTTATCTTAATAACTGAATATTTTGTGTTTTAAGTGAAGTATTCCCAATAGCTTATAACAGCACCAATGATAGAAAATATTGTAAAAAATATTGAACCTAGAAAAATAGGGCTCATACGAAATGTTTTTTTCTCTTCATCAATTTTCAACCCTGTTTCAGCTTGAACTTCCAAGCGAACCATATTTGATCCAAATCCTCCAGTACTTGAAAAAATATAGATAATAACACAACTGATAAAACCAATAAAAATGGAAATTTCTAAAAAAACAACGTCTATTAATTTTGTAATCCCAAAAGTAATAAGAGCTTCAATAATTATAGTAGAGATGCCAAGAATAATATTTTTCAAAAATTTTCATCCTTAATTTTTGTTTTTAAATGTGTCCCCCCAAAAAAGGGGGGACATGTATGTATTTTAGTATTTTAACCAATCCACACACATGAACATGTTGTAAGACCCCTAACAGTTGTACATGATTTATAAGTTCCACATGGGCAATCCGGATCATAGCACTCTGCCATCGGTTTTACTCCACCACTAACAAAAGATAATAACTTTTCAAACATTTATTTCACCCCCTCTAATTAGAAATTAACACATTTGAAAAATAATTTCAATTATTTTATAATGTTAATATAATATTAATTATGTTAAACTTTTAATAATTCGCAATATCAATATAGTAATCAGTGAAATAAATATATTAAGTATGGAGATGTTATATTGGGAAAAAAAGTATTTAAATTGGTTTCGAATGTAATCGCATACAATGCAAAAAAATGGTTTTTTATTTCTATCATAATAAATATAATACTAGGATTTATACCATTATCGATTATTTGGTTATCTAAACAGATAATTAATCAAGTTGCACTTATAATTCAATTAGGAACAATAAATATTAAAATATTAGCAATATTACTAATTTCTGAATTGATTGTTTTAGGCATTAGAGAAATATTACCTAATTTACAAAATATTGTTGATGCAGAGTGTGAGCAAAATTTAGATATTGTATTAAGCTTAAAAGTTACAGAAAAATCTTCCAGTGTCCCACTTTCTTATTTTGATAATTCGGATTTTCATAATCATTTGGAAAGGATTCATTTTAATAAGGGGAGTAGGTTTATGACTCCTGTAAAAGCTTTATTAAGAATATTCCAAAATGCTATAACCGTGGTTTTATTGCTATTATTTTTAATAAATATTGATTGGAAGTTAGCAATAATAACATCTTTAATTTCTTTGCCTGTTTTGATATTACATATGTTCTTTGGAAAAAAACAATTTACTCTCATGAAATTTCAAACACCTGCAGCAAGAGAAAGCTTTTATTTTTCAACATTATTAAATTCACGTGGAAGTGCTAGCGAAATAAGGCTTTTTCAACTAAAAGATAAATTCATAAAAAAATGGGAATTTTTAACCAAAAAAAATAATGGTGAGATACTTAATCTTGTGAAAAAAAGAGAGAAAGCAATAGCGTTATTAAATTTTCTATCTCTTGCTATACATGCAATAATTAGTGTTTATTTAATTAATTTAAGTAGAAAAAAAGTAATAGATATCGGTGGTTTTGTTAGTGTACTACAAACAGTCCAAAATACCAGTAGGGCTTTGAATGAGATTTCCACGAATATAGCTCAGATTTATAGAGAAAGTTTATATATTAATGATTTAATTAGCTTTTTAAATTATGAAGATCCGAGCTACATAAAAAGTAGTAAAACTGAAAATTTCCCAGTAAAGATGAAGCAAGGGATAGAGGTTGAAAATGTAAGTTTTAAATATCCATATAGTGACACATTAGCATTAGATAATATATCTTTTAATATTAAACCTGGTGAGAGAGTTGCAATTGTAGGTGATAATGGTTCTGGTAAGACCACTTTAGTTAAATGCATTATGGGCTTATATCAAATTGATAATGGAAAAATATCATTTGATGGTGTACCTCTAAATAAAATAAAAGAAGAGGATGTATACAAAAAGATCACTGTAATTTTCCAAGATTTTATGAAATATAATTTTTCTTTAAGGGAAAATATCGTCCTTAATAGTAATGCATTCACTGGTAATGAAAATTCTGAGAATAAATTAATTCATGTCACAAAACAAACTGGAGCATATGACTTTGTTAAAAATTATCCAAAGCAATTCGATACAATTCTAGGCAAACTCTTCGCTAAAGGTGAGGATCTTTCAGGTGGTCAATGGCAAAAGATTGCTTTATCAAGAGCTTTATATAAAGATGGTGAAATTTTCATTTTAGATGAACCAACTTCGGCTCTAGATCCTTTATCTGAACTTGAGGTATATGAAAAATTTGATGAACTAACAAAAGGGAAAACAACTATTTTTATTTCACATAGAATGGCTTCTACAAGATTAGCAGATAAAATTATTGTCTTAAAACAAGGGAAAATAGTTGAAATTGGTAATCACCACGAGCTATTAACTAATAATGGTGAATACGCAAAGATGTTCAAGATGCAATCTAAATGGTTTGAGACAGCGATATAGTATCGGAATTAGGGGGGATTACATGAATATTTTTATATTAGTTTTATCTCATATCATGGGACTTATTTTTTTGACATCGTCAATAGATAAAATATTAAAATACAAGGAATTTATTTTAGATATTCAAAATTACAAAATAGTTCCTAAAAATTTAGAAAAAATATTCGCAATTATAATGATAATATCTCAACTATTTTGTGCATTCAATTTTATTTTTAATCAAATGAAGTATATTAATTTAGGAATAGCACTTACATTAATGTTTTGTTTTACGATAGCAATAATTATCAACTTGTTTAGAAATAATAAAATTAATTGTGGCTGTGGTGGAGTAGTAGGGGATAAACAAATTTCATGGAGTACGGTAGCTAGAAATTTGGTTCTTATTTTCATGATGTTTGTGATACTACTCAATTCACCAAAATCCATAGAATTTAGCAGCAATTTAGTCATATTTTTTAATATAACTATTATTTACGGAATAATTAAAGTCTATAGCAAATATAAGTTTGTTTTAAATACATATTAGAGGGAGAAGTAAAAAATGGAGAAGTTACTATTTGTATCACAGATAATTCAATGGATAATTCTTATTGTTCTATTATATTTGACTTTCAATATTTTAAAATATATTGGTAATAATAAAAATAACTATTCAGCTAAAAGTCATGTAAAACCTTTAAGAGTAAATAAGATTCCTTCTATTAATTCAAAATCATTAACTACATCTGAAATAGTTAAACTACCAAACAATAAATCTACTCTTTTGGTAGTTGCTAATCCAAGTTGTTCGGCTTGTAGTGATGTAATAGGTATTTTAAATCAGGTAAACCAAAAAGACATTAACAAGGTAGTTTTAACTAAAGAAGACGAAATAAAGAATTTAAAAGAGTATATATCTACATTAACTGATTATAAAATTCCTTTGATTTCTTCTAAGGAATTTTTAAAAGACGAAATACCTGGTTATCCTTTAATAATGTTGCTTGATTCAGAACTAAGAATAGTGGATCACTCTATTGGTGGAAATCTTAATATGATAAATAACATGCTAATGACGTATAAAAATATAAAAAACGTTGGGTAGTTTTTATAATCTTTCATTTGTTGAGAAATAAGTAAAATGGGCCACACATATATAATATGTGTGGTCTTTTAGTGCGCCCAGCATGGGTACCGGTGTTTGTCAATATAGTTGTCGTATTTAATTACTTTAGTATTTTGAAAGATTGGATGAATCGCAGTTTAGTCAAGGCTACCGCGCTTCGCTTGCTGGCCTGGTGATTTGAATCGAAACGAAAAGCGTGGTTTCGATTCAAATCACCAGGAAAATGGGGAATTATGGTTTCCTCAATGCTTCGGTTTGCCCCTTATCTCGCATTGGATTGAGCGCTACTTGTTTATTTGGTGCCCAATTTCTTGTACTTTTTGCCCAACGCTCTGGATGCTTCGCCTTCGCTACTTCGTATACTTCTTTGCGCTTTTCCAATATGGCTACATGTTCCCCTGTATGACACTGTACAGGTGTCACAAAATTCAACCCACTATGCAGGTGTATCTCGTTGTACCAATGGACAAATTGCTGTGCCCATTCCCTTGCTTCTGCGAGTGATGTAAAACCTTTGTGTGGGAAATCTGGTCGATATTTGAGTGTACGAAACATCGCTTCTGAGTAAGGATTATCATTACTCACACGCGGTCTTGAAAAAGAGCTTTGAATACCCAACTTTTCTAGCAAACTTAGAAATGTCTCGGCTTTCATTGGGCTACCATTATCTGAATGCAACACAAGTGGTGCTCCTTGTATTTTTTCATTGATAACTGCTTTTTTCACAAGCGTTTCAGCGTGTTTTGCCTCCTCTGTTTCCCAAACTTCCCAACCAACTACTTTTCTACTAAATAAATCGAGAATTAAATAAAGCCGATAATACAAACCTTTCACGGGTCCACCAAGCCACGTAATATCCCATGTCCACACCTGATTTGACGATGTTGCCAGATGACTCTCGGGGATTCTTTTACTAGGCTTTTGGCTACGACCACGATGATGTTGCATTTTTTCTTCACGTAACACACGATAGAATGTAGATTCTGACGCAATATAAGTTCCTTTATCCGCAAGCTTTGGTACGATTTGTGTCGGTGGTAAATCAACGTATTCTTCCTGTTTGACTACCGTTAGTATTTCTTCTTTTTCTTTCTCAGATAACTTATTTTTTGGTACGGGTCTTTTCGTCAGTGGACGCTGATCAACCTTCACTCCACCCTCCGCCACCCAACGTTCATAGGTACGAACACTGATATGAAGCTCCTCGCAAGCCTTCGCTAATCGCGCACCATTTTGATTGGCGTCTTGGATAAGTTCGACTACTAATGCGCGATTTGATGGGCTAATCATTCTTCCTCGTCGTCCCCCCAAATCGCTTGGGCCTTTTTTCGCAATAGTAATAATGCCGCAGCTTCAGCCAGCGCCTTTTCTTTCTTTTGTAGTTCTTTTTCTAATTGGTTGGCACGTTTCTGTTCTTCCTTCAATGCTCCATTCAACTGCTTCGCTTGATCGAATGCCTGACCATTTGCCTGAAGGCAAACACTTTTCCATGCATCAATCTGTTCACGATACAGTCCTTTCTTACGACAATACTCTGCTATCTCTGACTCGTTCATGGCGAAAGTCTCCATCACAACTAAGAACTTATCTTGACTGTTCCATTTATCGCTTGTTTGTCCATTTCCTGGTGTTGCTACACCAGCTGTGCGCGCTTCCTTACGCCACTTGTACAACGTCACTTCTGTAATACCTTCTTCCTTCGCAATTTTCGCCACTGATTCATTATTCGGTGGCATCATGCGTTTAACAATCGCTTCTTTTTGTTCCTGCGAATAACGTATTCCATTTCTACTTGTCATATCGATCGACCTCCGTGTTATTTATTTAACTATAACACTAAAGTATCATACGACATCTATCCTAACAGAGGGGGGTACAGTCTATAGGGTGAAAGTCCCGAACTGTGAAGGCAGAAGTAGCAGTAGCTTAACGCAAGGGTGTCTGTGGTGACGCAGAATCTGAAGGAAGCGGGCGGCAAATCTCCGGTCTGAGGGACACGAACTTCATATAAGGCTAGGTATCATTGGATGAGTTTGCTGAACAAAACGAAGTCCTTTCTGCCAAAGATGATACAGAGTAAATGAAGCAGATAGATGGAGAGAAAGACTGTACTCTTACCTGGGGAGGTCTGGCTGAAAAGCCGAGCACACTCGGTAACCTACTCTGTGAAGGGTAACTGAACAGTAAGCCCGAATTATAAAAA
>NZ_NAZB01000085.1:0-20407 GCF_003055045.1 Heyndrickxia sporothermodurans | reverse complement strand
TTTTTTATAATTCGGGCTTACCTTGAAAGCACCCCCACCTCCAATAATTAATAGCATCATACCAATTGCTGTAATTGATGATGTACAAGAGTTCATTACTTCTTTTATTGGAATATTTCTTTGTATTCCCATTGTAAAGAATGCAAGAACTAAAGATATTAATTTGTTTCATTAATTATTGTATCTTTTATTACATTGCACCAAGTCCAAATATTAAAGCTATATGACCAAGTGTACCTCCTAATCCACCTTCAATTGATGTAACGATCTTTCCTAGAGAAACGAAGCAACTACAACAGCCCACTGGATTCTTTTTTTTCCGAATTTGTTAATTAGGGTCATTGCAATACGCTGTGCTCCCCAATAAAAAGATAAAAGCCGATGGGGGAAATTGTTATTAAAATCTACTACAGCTCTCCTGTTTCCAATCGAAACCCTTCAACTACTACCTCTTCATCAACCTCTAATAATAGGCATCTCTTTCCATTATAAGTAATATACTTAACATTTTTGAGGTCTTTTGGGTTAATCGTTACATTGGCAATCTTCGTTTCGATTTTAATTGATTTCGGAATGACACTGCTAGCTTTCATTTCGTATTTTTCGTCGTATACAACACTTTTGAAGGCATGTTCGACTTTGTCTGAGTTTACATTTTCTACTCCACTTGCCTCTAAAATTCGTTCGATGTCCTTGGAGTCCAGTTTAGGAGGTTCACTTTCTTCATTTTCTTGATTCTCCTGTACCATTTTATCGACTTCCTCATAAACATTCGAAATAACCTTGGAATCCACTTCGTCTCCTACTACTATTTTTAAAATTTGATCGAATGTATCCTTTTCTTCTATTGCTGTAATGATCTCTTCACATTGCAGGACATCCACGATAAACATTTCATTTGGTTGATTCACTTTTCCACCATTATAAAGAATATGATTCACATCAGCTGCATTGTCATTAAAGGCAGGAAACAGAAAACCGGCTAACGGAGCCGCTAAATTTATAATCGGATCGACGGCATTATTCGATTTAAATTCTTTCTCGATATAATCAAAAAGCAATGCTTTTTTCGGCTGATCGGTTTTATTCAGACTGCAAAGGACAAACTCACTGGAGTATACCTCATCATCCCCTCCTTCTTCCGATTCCATATCGCGCTTCCTCGTTGCCTTTTGATATTCTCCTCTGATAAAAGTTACGACTGTATCAAACTCATACTTTGCATGTGCAAACATTTTCTCAACGATCCGGAGCATATTTTCGTTCCAAGCTTCCGTAGAATCCGCATGTAATCCGTTGAAAAGAACCATTTGTGTGCTCTCTTCCACATCCCGTCGAAATTTAAGTTCAAACAGCTTGGAATCAAGCCCCCCTGTCAACACCTTTTTAAAGTTGGTTAAAAACAATTCTTGCGCTTCCTGCTCTAACATTTCGAACGGCTGGCTAACTTGATGATAAATCTCTCCTGACTCTTTCTTTACATATACGTTGAAAATTTCTCGAATTTTCATATATCTACTATTTAATTTAAATTGATTTCGAATACTTGCGATGTCTTTTTTATTCATTTATCTCATCTCCCATCCCCGATTATACTGTTAAGATAAAAAAATAGTAATACTTGATATTTTTTCAGTTTTTATACCACAAAAAATAGAGTTACAAATTCACTAAGAAAATGGAACTCTATTTTTATGCCATCCTTAATTTCATTTTTATATTATAGTTATCTATAATTTTAAAAGTTAAAAGTTCATGTTTCAATTAATAAAGGCTTTCGATTTCTATTACTGTCCTAATTAGGAAAGATATCATTCTTTAATTTAATAACTCTAAAACCACATCTGAAATCCTATGTCTTAATACTAATTGTACTTTTCTAGCTTTTATATTCAATTCTCTAATATCTTCTGTTTGCTCTTCCCAAGATAATTTTGTTTCATTTTCTAAGTTAACCACTTCATTTTCTATCCAGTTTTTATAATCTTCGTAAATTTTTTCGACTTTTAATTCACTTTTGAATGGTTCAGGTACTTGATAATGCAAATTGACAAGCCATTTTTTGAAACCTCTTTCTCCTTGGTCAACAATTATTTTGTTAAATTCCACAAGTATTTCTTCAACAAGTCCTTCGGGGAATTTTTCATATCTCATTTTTTGTTCTAAGTTATATAAAGTAATTTCATCTAAATTTTTATTCTCCATCCCTAAAAAATCATAATAAAATTTATTTAGTTTGCTCATAAAAACACCTCCACAAATAACTACTCTTTTAAGCTCGTCTAGGTTCTTATATCGATAACAAAATTATCGAAACCTGTATGATAAACAATGGTATTCCCCTTTGATTTAAACAACTCTTTTGTAGCTAATTTTGAATCTGTAATATTGATCCGGATATAATTTACGTACCTCTTCCCACTTCATTTGTTTATCACTCATTGTTATTGTATATGTTAATACTATAGGTATCATTGGATAATCAAAAACAAAACAGACTAGCAAAATATATAACTAGTCTGTCCTACCTTTTCTTCAAGATTAAGTTAACTTAATGAGTGGTAATTCATATCTGTTAAGATTGCATTAACCTTATCAAGACGTTTTTTTGTTTGTTCAGGATAATTAATTGCAAGAGCACTGATTATATAATCTGCAACAAACATTGCTGATACAGCTGAATTATGAAAAGCGATACTGCTTGAGTTACAAGGCAATACTAAGTCTGAATGCGAGGCAAGTGGCGATGAATAACTGTCAGTAATGGCAATGACTTTTACCCCGCTCACTTTCGCTGTCCGAGCAAGGTCAATAATTCTTCGTGCATAACGCGGGAAGCTGATAGCAATCACTAAATCATTTTCATCCATATTGACTACACTATCTACCCAATCACTTACATCAGCTACAACAAGGCTCGTATTACCAAAAAGTCGGTTTAGTCCATGAGTTAAGTATTGTGCAACTGGCAGCCCACTCCTGACACTCGTACAAATAATCCGGTTAGCCGACAAAATCATTTTTTGCGTATGTTCAAGCGTTTCATGTGAAATCATTTCAATCGTGTTTTGAATATTTCCAATCTGTTTTTCGGCGTATCGACCCCAAAGATCGTTCTCTTCAATTCCTTTTATATTTGCTTCAAGTCTTGTATGAGGAGCAGCCTGGTTCCGCAAATTTTCTTGGAGTCCTTTTTGAAATTCAGTATAACCTGAATAGCCAAGGTTAAATGTTAGTCGCATGATCGTTGTCGTGCTTGTTTTTACTATTCCTGCAAGTTGATCTACCGTCAAAAAGGCTACATCAAGTGGATGTTTAATAATGTAGTCCGCTACTCTTCGTTGCGTTTCTGTTAATTCGCCAATCTTTTGCTGTAATTTCACAATTGGATTTTCCATATCATCTCTCCAGACAGGTGGGTATTGTAGGAAATTTTCCACCTTGATTCATTCGAGAAAATATTATCACGATTTTGCTTTCTTGTAAAAAAACTATCTGGACTGAAAGAACCCATCGAATTAATAACACCGTCATCCCCAACTGCAAAAAAAAGAAAAGCAGACGGACCCGGTCGGATTCCAGCCTGCTTTATATTAGCGAGCTTGTTCTAATTCTTCACTGAATTCATCTGAAGAATATACATTTTCTTCGGCCACTTTTTCTTTAGGGAAATAACCGAGAATGTAACCAAAAATACCGGCAATAGCACTAATCATGAATGTCGGATTAGCAAACACGTCCCACGTTTTCACGATTAAATGACCTTTTTGGAACAGGACACCAGCCAGTTGACCAAAGACAAGACACGTCCCGCTGATTAAAAACAACAAAAGACACATTTTAAATAAAAAGGCGATAATCTTTCTCATTATTTCACTCTCCTTTAGGTTAGGACTGGTAAGATACCCATTGCAATCAAGTATCCAATCAATAAAATAGGAAGTACATAATATAAAACTAACGGAACGAATGTTTTTTCTGGACTTGCACCTGCTAGCGAGGCCGCAATAAAGATTGATCCGGAAGCCGGAGGCGATGCACCTTCTGTAGATGCAAAAACGAGAATTGCGACTACTGCAAGCAAGGGATCAACACCCGCTGATACCATTGCCGCAAAAGCGACCATTCCGATGGCGGTTAATGTAGCTGTTGATGACAATGGACCAGCAACGAGTGCAACAAGGATCGATATAAGCAGTACCATTAACCATTTAGAAATTGAGATAGACCCTATTACAGTTGTTAAATCTTCGGCAAGACCGAGATCTGTCAGTACCTGACTAGACGCATAAGCGAAGACAAGTAATGCGCCGATCGTTGAAAAGCGAGGAATTGCTTTATTTAAAAAATCAGACCAACCCGATGCTGTTTTCGGTAACTTAGTCCATCCGACCATCATGCTGATTAAAATAATTAAAATTGGGATCCACGTGATAAGAGAGATACTATTCATTGCATCTTCACCAATACTTGGATTCTTCATAAACTTTTCTGCAAGGGGGCCGATCGTGACGACAATCGGAATTAATGCCCCAAAGAAAATCAATGTTGACTTCCAGCCTGTCCTCAACGCTTCTTTCAACGGCTGAATAAACTCAGGTGAAATTGCTTTAATATTATCACGCTTAACAAAATATAAAATTAGGAACACACGATAAATAACTTGATAAATTCCTGAAATAAACAGTGCTACATACAAGTCCCCCTCTGATACAACAGCTGCAATGGGAGCGAACCCAAGCATGATGAACATCGATGCACTAGGTGGTAATGCTGCACCGAGACCGCCATTTCCGGCTACAATCGTAGCTGCTCGTTCCCTCGTGAAATTGGACTGCACCATCCAGGGCGCTGTTATGGAACCTGTCGTAGCCGTATTTCCCGAGTTTGATCCTGCAAGCGTTCCCATTATTCCAGATGCAATTGTATCAACGTATGCAGCTCCACCAGGGAGACGACCAAGCACAGAGTTCAATATTTTTACCAGACTAGCGATGATTGCCGTATGATCAATGACATACGCCATAAACACAAATGCGATAGACGCGTACAAAACTTCATTAGTAGCAGCAAAGAGGAGACCACTCCATATTAAATCAAAGAATTTTGTACCCCCAAACATAGAAGTTGCAATAAAACCTGCAAGCATTGCTTCTGCAATATTACGTTTTAGCACCAGATTCCAAAAAATAATGATGCCAATGAATACCAGTAATGCCCATATTCCAATCCCCATTCCTGCACCTTCTTTCTAAATTTTCAAAATTATTTCTCCTCAATTAGTCACTGAATTTTTATGTTGTAACCTTAAATGCCTCAATTACCTGCCGCCAGTGATCAGGCTTTTCGCCATGATACTTCTCTTTTAAATTTAATAAAGCAAGTTTTTCAATTTTTGCTTTGGCTGCTACGGACATCGATGAATCAATCTTGGCTGATTCTAGCATATCAATTGTGCCGCCAAGCTCAATGGAACGTCGAGTTGCATGAAGTGCTGTTCCCGTCACGAGCCGATTCATTGTTTCTTCAAATGTTCTGCCGTTAATCGTTTCGCTCAGTGAATCAATGACAAGATTTTCGACATTAAAATGGTGAGCAGCTTCTAATAATTCAATATACAGCCCCACGACTCCTTTCATATAAATGCTTCGTATTAATTTTGCAGCAGTTGCTTCACCGGGTATTTCGCTAACCTTCTCGATATTCATACCATAAACAGACATCATTTCAATAAAAACATCCGTTCCATTACCACTGGCAAGAATAGGCACTTTATGTTTATAAACTGGCAAAGGTCCCATCATCGCAGCATCTACAAATTTTCCGCCGGAATTGCTTATATTTGACGATATTTGCTTTTTGACTTTCGGGTTTGCAGCCGTAACATCAATATAAATGCTTTTATTGTTAACATGTGACATTAGTTGTTCACTTACTTCAAGCGCCTTATGTGCAGGTACTGCAACAATGACAGCTTCTACTTCTTTCATTAACTCATATAATGATTCTACCATTGTCACATTTGACACTTTAGCCCTGTTTCGAATAAGTTCGCTATATTCCGGCACAATCCAAAGTGGATCATATGCCTTCATCTTTCCTATTCCTTGCTCGTACAGGCCAGACGCTAATTCAAAGGCTGCCTCCCCAAATCCAATGAACCCTAAATTCATTTCTTTTCTCTCCTTTAAAATCCAAACTCTCTCATTTTTTCTGCTAGCCATTCTGGGGCAATATTGATATTATCTGTATTTCCTTGTTTTCTTCTCTCCTCATAGCTAGCAATTATCTGCAGACGTTTTTCCTCATATTTAAGTTTTGCTTCCGCTTTTATGAGTACGTTTTCAATTTTATCTTTTGGGACAACAACGACTCCGTCATCATCTCCAACAATTAAATCACCTGGATTAACGGTAACTCCCGCACAGGAAATTGGTATATTAATAGCACCAGGTCCATCCTTAAATGGCCCATTAGGAATAAAACCTTTTGAAAAAATTGGCAGCCCAATTTCACTAAGCATTTCTTTATCACGGACAAGCCCATCAATGACAATTCCTTCAAGACCAAGTGCTTTTGCTGCTCCGGCCATTAACTCACCCAGATAAGCATTTTCTGTATGCCCTTTTCCATCTGCGACAAGCACATATCCCTCTCCCCCGCAGTAAATTCCCTGATGTAAAAAAAGATTATCTCCTGCTCTCATATCGACTGTTAAAGCAGTTCCAACTACTTTCATCCCCGACGAGACTGGCTTAACTTTGTAATCCATTGAACCAGTACAACCTAGAGCATCTGAAATAAGTGTTGTATTTAGTTTTTTGGCCCTTGCAATAATTTCTTGAGACAAAAGCGTTGCTGAATGACTCAATTGCATACACTCCCCTATTTAAGATAAATGTTTAACTTCTCAAACCTATTTTTCTACTTAATAGAATGATAACGGTTTCAAAAGAAGCGAAAAAAATTTATCGATTATCATTGTAGTAAAAATAACACTTTTATTATTTTGTGTAATATTTATTATTACATTAATGAAATAGTATCATCGTTATTTAACGATGTAAATAGTTTTTTAGCGTTCAAACTGTAAAAATAAAAAAAGTCTTCACGAATGAAGACCCATAATACAAAGTTGTTTCAATTTTTCCCCGATACGCTTTATGACTTTGGCTTATTGGCAAGTGCTTTATGGTCGGCCGCTTTTGGTGGTTCTTCCAGAAAAGCATGTTTAATCATAAGGTTGGCACCATCTTCCGCATATAAGGCAATTTCCGCTGAAAGGCGTGTATACAAGGCACTTAAATCCATTCGTGCACATGACCCAGCAGCGGTACCGTAATTTGCGATTCCTGCGGCAATCAAAGTAATTGTATGAAACATCATCAATTTATCAGAAAATGGTGCAACCGTACTGTCTGAAACGTAAGAATTCCAAGGCATAGAGGTGGGAAGATCACCGTTAGCTAAGATTGAACTAAACTTTTTAATATGCTTGTTGGAAATTCCCTTTCCTTCTAAAAAAAATTGTTTGACGTCCTTATTGTGACACACTTGGGCAAACCCGGCCATCAATGCTTTTCCCATTGCGTTTGTTTGAATGTTGATGTAAAGATGTGTAATTTCAATCGCTGTTAATGGTCGTTTATGAGAACCTAAAAAATCAAATAGAAAACCTTGTTTATTTACATAATCAACCTTATCCGGACTTGGTATATGCGGCGGTCGGACATATACACCTTTTGATAACATAACTTTTCTCGCCTTATCATGTAATTCGGAAACGGAAACAAGTAAATTTCTAAAAAAATCACTTACGTCCGAACGTGCAGAAACACCTATTGCTATACCAATAGTCGCCATTGCAACAATCTCTAATTTTTGTATATACATAAGAATAAATACGTCGGAAAACAATCTCGGAGCATTTACATTTACATCTTCATCAGTAAAACCGACTGGTATTGTGCAATTTTCTTTTTTAAAAATCTCCGTAATAATGTTGATGTCGTTTTCTGCTATACTTAGGGAATTCTCGATAAGAGGATGGATTTCTTTATCCTCACAAATATTTTTAAAATATTTCATGACACAAATAGCTAAACTATCATTCATATATTGAGTCCATAGAAAACCCATTTCCGAAGCAGTAAGCGGAATATTATGTTCGGTCATTACTTTTTCACGTCCTTCTAAATATCGCTATTGCTATATTTATGATGGTATTAAAACCGAAACATTATTCATTACGGATGAGTGAAAAGCATGTCATCCTAGATGGATTGTATATCGAGTTTGATAAATAAGCGGAAAAATTTCTCTTAATTCAGAAATAGCACTGAAAATACCTTAAATAGACAGAAAAATTCCGACTATTCACTCAAAAAACGTGAAATTAAGTCATTTTTCTTTGCTTAATCGGAAAAATTCCGCTTATATACCACGATTTGAGCTCCATTCTGCTGGCTATCCGGAAAATATCCGCTTATTTTGATGATGTTTGGTTGCTCAAAAGGACATCAATAAGTAAAAAAAATCAACAAGTTGACTACAATTTTCTAATTACAGTAGTAATATCCCATAATCGTTGATATATTAGTGGAAAATAAGAGACCAAATCATATTCGATTTGATCTGCTAATTGCTTTATTTAAGTAAGTATTTCCTAACCCCATATTTCTTTAGAAAGATCCACAATATATTTCAACTTCGCCCATTGCTCTTCTTCCGTTAAAATATTCCCATGATGCGTAGAGGCAAAACCGCATTGCGGGCTAATACATAATTGCTCTAATGGTACGTATTTTGTTGCTTCTTTCACGCGTGCTTTGATCGTCTCCTTCTCTTCTAATGTGCCATGCTTCGATGTGAAGACTCCCAGAACGACTTGGGGACCGCCATTTGGAATGTATTCCAAAGGTTCGAAATCTCCCGAACGATCGTCATCATATTCTAAGAAAAATCCGTTGACTTTTTCCTTGGCAAATAAGGTTGGCGCGATTTTTGCATAACTTCCTTCAAAAGCCCATTTCGATCGGTAGTTACCACGGCAAAGATGTGTCGTTACTATTAGATCTTCCGGTTTATCTTCGAGTACGCCATTTGCAACGCGTAAGGCCAATTCGATTAATTCTTCACGAGAATAGCCGCTATCATTAAATGGGATTTCCGGAGCATTAAGACCGGCAATGTAGACATCATCTAGTTGAAGATAACGGCAGCCGGCATCATAAAAGGCGTTGATTGCCTCACGATATGCTTGAATAATATCATTTGCATATTCTTCAATGTCCGGATAAACTTCTAAGTTACGAATACCAGCATTAAATAATTGATTGGGACTTGGGATCGTTTGCTTTGCAATGGCACGGTCGCCAACTATTTCGTTAAATTCTATAAAGTCTTTTATATGTGGATGATGTGGGTTAAATGAGATTTTGCCAACTACCCGAACATCGTATCGTTCGGTTTCCTCCCCTTTAAATTTAAAGCCATGCTCTGGGATGTAGCCTTCTACACCATTTAAATGCTCTAGAAAATCTGTATGCCAAAATCTTCGACGGAATTCTCCATCTGTGACTGCCTTCAGACCGACTTCAATTTGTTTATCAACAACTTTTTTAATCTCGTCAGTTTCAATTTCATGGAGTTCCTGTGCTGTAATATTCCCTTCTTGGAAATCCTTCCTGGCGTTATGAATTCTTGCTGGTCGTAATAAACTTCCCACATGGTCTGCTCTAAATGGAGCTTTAATTAATGTTTTTGTCATTTTACTCTCTCTCCCTTAAGTATTTTTTTATCTATCATTATGGCAAAATAGCAAATGAACGGACTGGAAAACCTGTTGCCTTTTCAGGCTTTGGACTAATATTGAAAATAACCGCTCCTTTGGCTGGTAACTTATCTAGGTTCGTCAACAATTCTACTTGAAATGTATCTTGCTCAAGCACATAGTATTCACCAACAAGGGAACCATTTTTGTGGAAATCAACAGCAGCATCTGTATCAAATGTTTCATGACCAACAGCTTTAATCTGTCTTTCTTCAAATAAGAATTTTAAGGCTTCTAGTCCCCATCCCGGTGTGTGACTATTTCCCTCTTCATCTTTATTCTCAAATGCCTCCTTATCTGGCCAACGCTTTCCCCAGTCAGTACGTAAAGCTACAAATGTACCTGCTTCAATTTTTCCATGCTCTTCTTCAAACTTTAGGACATCATCAACTGATAATATATAGTCATTATTTTCTTCCGCTTCCTTCGATTTATCAATTACGATAAGAGGCAGAACGAGTTCCTTTAACTCCAACTCCTCTAAGTAACGTTTATTGCGAACGAAATGTATCGGGGCATCGATATGTGTTCCATATTGACCTGGGAACTGGAAACTTTGTGCAAAAAAGCCGTCATCATGGGTGAAAAGTGTTGTGAACTCCGCATCGTCAAAAGCTGAGAAATGTGGGGAATTCGGGCCAAAAGTATGTGTGAGATCAACCCATTCCTTCTTTTGCAGTACCTCAAATGCCTTCAAAAGCTCATTGTCTGTTTTTACCGTTGACATAAAATCACCTCATTTATAATTTTTAAAATTAAAAACCCCTCTTCTAGAAAACAGAAGAGGGGTGTATAAACGAATACATTACCTGCTCTTCTTATCTTCTAGCCTTACGCTACTGGAATTGGCACAGTACTTAAAAAAGTCCGCTGCCGAGGCTTCAAAGGGCCAGTCCCTCCACCTCTCTGGATAAGAAAATTCGAAATATTAAGTTATGGGTTTACTATACAGTTTAGAGAGGAATTTGTCAACATGAATGGATAAAATATTTGAGATAGCATGCCTAGAAAGATTAACATTTAAATAGAATAAGCTAGCTGTAAACGAGGAAAAACAGCCTTGAACCCGTATGATTACTGGTTTTATGGCTGTTTTGTTTTGTCGTAGAGTTTTCAATAATGTTTAAGAGGAACTTGATCAACAAAATTAAAGTAAGAAGTACTTCATACAGCGTTTATGAGGTACATGGTTTTCAAAATTAAAACAAGAAGTACTTCATACTGCATTTATGAGGTACATGTTTTTCAAAATTAAAACAAGAAGTGCTTCATACTGCGTTTATGAGGTACATGGTTTTCAAAATTAAAACAAGAAGTACTTCATACTGCATTTATGAGGTACAATGTTTTTCAAAATTAAAAGAAAAAGTGATTCATACAGCGTTTTTGAGGTACATGGTTTTCAAAATTAAAACAAGAAGTACTTCATACAGCATTTATGAGGTACATGGTTTTCAAAATTAAAACAAGAAGTACTTCATACAGCGTTTTTGAGGTACATGGTTTTCAAAATTAAAAGATGAAGTACTTCATACAGCGTTTTTGAGGTACATGGTTTTCAAAATTAAAATAAAAAAAGGACATTACATATTAGTCATTAAAATATGTAACATCCTCGATAAATGTATTATTTTGTTCCAGTAGAACCATGTCCACCGCGGTTTTCATTTCCAAGCGATTCGACTTCAACTAATTCTACCGTCGGCATTTTCTTCATAATTCTGAACTGACAAATGCGGTCGTTCATTTCAATTACGGTATCTCTTAGTGCATATGCGGGGAAAAACCATTGATCTTGGTCACCTTTATAAGATTCGTCAATGACTCCCATGGAATTCGTTTGGATGATTCCAAAATTCTTGAACGTACTTGAACGAGGTACGACATGTGCTTCATATCCTTCGGGCAGCTCCATCGCAACGCCGAGTGGAATTAATTTGAATTCATCTTTTTTTAATTCGATAGTTTTGGCTGCACGTAAATCTAACCAGTCACCTTGGACAATTTTATCGATTCTTATTAATTTTTCATCAAAATATTTAATCTTAATTTGTTGTGTTGACATGTTTTTCTCCTCTACTTCTAAAGAATAGCGATGGGTTGCCCAAAAAGCCCCCATCGCTAAGCTGTTTAATAGTCATAATCTGATTCTTTCATATCCTCAACAACTGACAGTAAATAGCCATTTCCCACTGTTGAGAAGAAATCGTGATTCGTTGTTCCGGTAGATAATCCATTAATAACAATCGGATTCACATCATCTGCTGTATCAGGGAATAGTGGTGCTAAACCAAGATTCATTAATGCTTTATTGGCATTATAACGAAGGAAAACTTTGACATCTTCCGTCCAGCCCACTTCGTCATATAAGGACTCTGTGTACTTCACTTCATTTTCATACAATTTATAAAGCAAAGAGTATGTCCATGATTTCATCGCTTCTTTTTCCGAATCTGTCAATTGCTCGAAACCAATTTTAAACTTATATCCAATATAGGCCCCATGTGCCGATTCATCTCTGATAATTAGCTTGATGACTTCTGCTACGTTGATTAATTTTGCTCTACCTAAATAATATAATGGTGTGTAAAATCCGGAATAAAATAAAAATGATTCTAAAAAGACACTGGCTACTTTCTTCTCTAACGGAGTACCGCTCTGATATATTTCATCAATGATACGCGCTTTCGTTTGAAGAAAATCATCTTCTCTCGCCCATCTAAAAATATCTTCAATTTCCTTTTTTGTATTGAGTGTGCTGAAAATCGATGAATAGCTTCGCGCATGCTCGGATTCCATAAATTGAATATTATTAAGTACCGCGATTTCATGCTGTGTTTTTGCATCTTTCCGCAATGCATCAATGCCATTCTCCGATTGGAGTGTATCGAGCATCGTTAGCCCGCCAAATACCTTTTCTACTAAACGTTTCTCAGGATCAGGAAGCTTCGTCCAATCAGATTTATCTTTAGACACAGGCATACGTGTCGAAAGCCAAAATTGTTCTGTCAATTTCTCATAGGTCATTTTATCCATAATATCTTCAATATTATTCCAATTTATTGCATCATAATAATTCCATTCCATCTAAAGTCTTTCCCCCCTTAAATACTGCAAGATTCACAATAGTTCGCACCTACTTCAGTTCCATCATCCGTATACGTCCTGATGTAATAAACTGATTTAATGCCTTTTTTCCACGCATAATTTCTCAAGATATTCAAATCTCTTGTTGTTTTCTTCGTAGGATATTCACTGTTATTTTTCCATTCATACATCCCAGCTGGTAATTCAGATCTCATAAACAGCGTCATACTTAAACCTTGATCGACATGTTTTTGTGCTGTTGCATACGTATCAATTATTTTTCGTTGATCGATATCATAGGCAGATTCATAGTAAGGAAGTGTTTCAGTCGTTAAATATGGTGCTGGATAATACACTTTTCCACGCTTTCCTTCGGTACGTTCCTCAATTCGTTGAGTAATTGGATGAATGGAGGCAGTTGCCTCGTTCACATATGAAATCGATCCTGTCGGCGCTGTTGCAAGCCGATAGGCATTATATATTCCATATTCCATAACTGATTCTTTTAATTGTTGCCAGTCCTTATGATGTGGAATAAAAATATCTTTAAATAATTCTTTCACTTTTTCATGTTTAAATTCAAAATCCGGTTCGTTTAAATATTTGTCAAAATATTCACCTGTTGCATATTTCGATTTTTCAAACTCATAGAACGTTTTTCCCGTTTCGATTGAAATTGCATTACTTTCAACGAGCGTCCAATAGTTTAATAGCATAAAATAAATATCCGTAAATTCCAATGCTTCAGGAGATCCATAATAAATTTTATTTTTGGCTAAAAATCCGTGCAAGTTCATAGCTCCCAAGCCAACTGAATGATACATATCATTCCCATTTTTTACAGACGGCACGACATCAATACTCGAATGATCGGTTACGTATGTTAAAGCACGCAGCATCGTGCGTACGGATTTTCCAAAGTCAGGTGAACTCATGAGATTGGTGACATTCGTTGAGCCTAAATTACAGCTGACATCATTCCCTAATTGAGCAAAAGTTTGATCATTATTTATCATGGAATCCTTCTGCACTTGAAAAATTTCCGTACACAGATTAGACATGATGATCGTTCCGTCAATAGGATTGGCGCGATTCACATTATCGATATTAATGATGTATGGATAGCCGCTTTCATTTTGAAGATTGCTTATTTCTGTTTCTAAATCTCTCGCTTTGATTTTTGATTTACGAATATTAGGATTTTCAACCATTTTGTCATATTCTTTCGTAATGTCTATATATGCAAATGGTTTTCCGTAAACTTTTTCAACATCGTGCGGTGAAAATAAATACATATAATCATTGTTTTTAATTAATTCATAGAATTTATCCGGTACGATGAGGCCAAGTGATAAAGTTTTGATCCGCACTTTCTCATCAGCGTTTTCTTTTCGAACAGATAAGAAGTCAACGATGTCAGGGTGGAAGATATTTAAATACACAACACCTGCACCATCTCTCGCTCCGCCTTGATTGGCATAGGAAAAGGCATCTTCAAACATTTTCATCACTGGAACTACTCCATCAGCAAGTCCATATACACCTCTGATTGGATCATTATTCGCACGAAGATTCGATAAACTAATTCCAACGCCTCCGCCTAATTTGGATAATTGCAAAGCAGAGTTGATGCTTCTACCAATCGAATTCATATCATCGGAAACCGTTAAGAGGAAACACGAAACCATTTCCCCCGCTCTTTTTTTACCAATATTTAAAAACGTAGGGGTTGCAGGTTGATAGCGCTGGTTGATTAATTCGTCTGCTAAGTCAAGTGCCAATTGTTCATTCCCATCGGCTAAAGCAAGTGCATTAAAGGCCAAGCGATCTTCATATCTTTCTAAAAATCGATTCCCGTCATCGGTTTTCATTGCATATTGGGAATAAAACTTATAAGCACCCATGAATGAACGGAAACGAAATTTTTTATTATAAATACTTTTAAATACTTTTTTGACAAACTTCCGATCGTATTTATCTAGAAAATCGGATTTAATATAATCATTTTCAATTAAATAATCCAACTTTTCGTCCAATGAATGGAAGAATACTGTATTCGGATTAACATATTCTAAAAAGTATGCTTTAACAGCTGCCTTATCTTTATCTAATTGGATTTTTCCATCTTTAGGCAAATTTAATAGATTGTTAAGCGTAAAATACGTATCCTCTTTGACCTTTTTACTTAATTCCGGTGCTAGCAAGTCGCTTCACTTCCTTCTTAAAATAAATAACATCTTCATCTGTTCCGCTAAATTCAAATGTAAAGAGTAATGGTTTATCATATTTTTGGGCTAAATCCCGTGCGTTAAAGCAATAATTATGATCAAAATTCAAATTACCGCTGCCAACAAAGCCAACTAAATAGTCGAGGTTATTTTTATAGTTAAGAAATGAACTAACGATATCTGTAATTTCATCATCATAGGATGGGGCAATTAAAACAAATGATTCATGAACCTCAAAAAGAGGATCCGAGTAGTTGATTTCAACAGATTCCAGCCCGGTCCTCTTTACAAAGCTCCTAACATTCCCAGTTAAGGAAAGATAAGCAATTAACATTTAACAGCTATTGCTTTCAATTTATCCGGCTGAAAACCGGTAAATGGTTCTTGCCCCTCTACTATCACTACTGGCATCTGACGTAAATTTAATGTATTTACAACGTAATCAAAAGCATTTTCATCTTCTTCTACATTGAATGTTTCAAACTCAATTCCTTCCCCATTTAAGACAACCTTTGTCATATCACATTGAGGACAACCATTTTTCGTATACACTGTTACTTTCGACATTTTATTACCGCCTATCTACATTTTTTTCGTCTATTAATATCTGATTATAGCAAGTTATGACGAGAATTTCATCCCATGAAGCTGCTAATTATTTTTTTGCAGAAATAGAAAGAAATACACTTGACAAGGGATTTTTAAGAGGAAATAAAACAAAAGTGGAATACTGCTAGTGCTAGAGGGGGATGGGGGAAATCTTTAATAACTTTTTTGTCACTCTCAACTCCAAAACTTTCGTTAAGAAAAAAATATTTTGAGAAAATTATTTTTTGTGACAAGCGATTACAGGAAAAAAACTTTTCAAAGGACCTGTAATCGTCTTGTCTATTAAACCACGTGATAGTTCTTTACCTCTTAAGATTATTTGCTCACCATTTCCAATTTATTTTCATAAAATTGCTTATTTATTCTAAAGTTTATGTTACTTTTTATAATTGCAAGCTGATTAGGATCAGATATCATGATTGATAGTTCAAATTGAAGATTGTTAGCCCCAAAGCCAACAAAATTCACAAATGGTTCCGGATCCAATAAAACGGCCGGTGAGACTAAGCTTTCCTCTCTCGCAATCTCCATAAGTGATTCTCTTACTTTTTCTGCATCTGTTCCAATATCAACAGTAAAGGGTATCGATATTCGCAGTCTAGGATCACTAAACGAACGGTTAACAACCTTTTCTCCTAAAAAGTAGGAATTCGGAACAATAATATGTTCATTGTTAACTGTTTTAATGATCGTCGCCCGCATATTAATTTTTTCCACGTCGCCAATAATGTCATCAATAAGAACGCGATCCCCGACTTTTATTGGACGTTCAAACAGAATAATCACACCAGAAATAAAGTTGGATGCAATGTTTTGCAGTCCAAACCCAATCCCGACACTGATGATGCCAGCAAACATCGTTAATGCACTAAGATTGATCCCCACTGTCGTTAAGCTGATAATAATCGCAATAATCATAATGGAATAATGTACAACTCGGTCAAATGTATATCTCGTGCCTTTATCTAAGTGGTATCGATTGTATATCCCAGGCAATAAAACATTCGTTGAAATTTTTGAAAGTCGACTGGCTAAAGAAATAATTAAAACAGCCACAATAATTAGAAATAGCGTTATATCCACCTTGCCGAATTTAAATATCTTGGCAAACATCCATTTTGCTTTTGAAAAATATAGAAGCAAAAAGACCAGGGTTCCATAAAAAGTAAACCAATTTACGATGCTTCTCAACGCAGCATGACGTTTGGGAAGCTTTTTGAGAATCGTAAGAAGAATCCATCGTACGATCAACATTCCCATTAAAACAGCTGCAATAATGATTAAGCTCATATAATTAAACGAATGAATCCAATTTTTTAATGTTTGAATATCCATGTTTTCACCTTCATTATTTAATGCAATTTTTTCTTTAGTAGATTAAAGAGCAAACTCCTTATATATTCTAGCAAATACATCCAAAAGAAGTATGGGTATAAAGTCCGTAAATAAAACTTAAAATCGTTAGCATTAAAATTTAATTAGCAAGCTTGGGATTTTTCCAAAGAATTAAAGGAGAAGATGTACAAGTTCACTAGGACGCTAATTTTTGGGTTTGATAGATAAGCGGAGAAATTTCCCTTATTTAAGAAAAAGCACTAAAAATACCTTAAATAGGCGGAAAAATTCCGACTATTAACTCAAAAAACGTGAAAATGAGTAATTTTTCTTTACTTAATCGGAAAAATTCCGCTTATTTCCCTCGAACCGAGCTCTATTCTGCTGTATAGCCGGAAAATTTCCGCTTATTTTGATGATCTTTGGTTGTTAAAAAAGGACTTAAGTAAAAAAATAGTATACCATAAAACCTTTTTGCAATTGTTACGTATAATTACTATCTAGTTTTTCAAAGAAAGGGTGAAAGCGATGAAATCAAAGTCTATCAATCGATTGTTCACCTTAAATAATGTAAAGACCTTAGGGGAACGGATTGGCATGTTCTTTATGATCCTGTGCATAATACTTTTCATTTTGACGCTTATCATTTTTGGTATTTCATTTTTCTTCAAAAATGATTGGATTGTTCATGAGATTATTCAGCTGATTAGTGGTGTTTGTTTCACATTTGTTTTCTGCTCGATCTTTATCACAATAATTTTTATGACCCGCAATTGGATTTGGAAACTATTAGGTATTTTTATAACGATTGCTTTTTTCTATGCTGCCACTCAACTCATGGTAAATGTGAAAATGATCTATAAAGATAAGATCGCTTATGAAAACAAGCAATTTGAAAGGATCGTTGGCATTCCGAAAGAGGTGGAGTATGACAATCCGGAGTCTGGTCCGAGAATGGTTTATGAAATCACGTTTGAAGATATAATCGTTCAAGCTACACATCTATGGATACGCCAAGATTATTTTGAAAAAAATATGAAAGGGAAAAGACTGGAAGTATTCTATTTACCGAACAGTCGTTATGCGATGGATGTCCGTGTGGCTGAGTAATGAAGAGTGACGGGTGTTTTGTGCCATTCTCCGTATAGATCTTGTTCATGATTACTCTTTGAACTCATCTCTCACTGCAAAATGGAAGAAAAGACTACTAAACAGAAACTGATGAGTGGCCTGTTTTTTAGGATCCAACATACAATAATCCATCCACACTCATCTTAAACAGCTTCTAATTTTCATTGACTAGTTGAACCGTTCTCATCATATTCTTATAAAAAAGAAGGGATGGGAATGAGTTGATCAAAGTAAAGGTTCGTTTACGGCCCATTGTTAGTAAGATTAATTTGCCCACTGTTATGAAAACGACTATACTTCCAGGTGATTCAATTGAACGATTATTTATTGCGACCCAGGTAGGAGAGATTTTTTACATAGGGAACGGCGATGTTAGGACTTTTTTAGATATTCGCCATCGAGTCATTAAACTAGGATCCTCTGAACCTGGTGTTTCCGGTCGGGGATATGATGAACGGGGATTGCTGGGGCTTGCGTTTCATCCACATTTTTATTATAACGGGTTGTTTTATCTTCATTATTCAGTAGCTGGAACACAAGGTCCGGGTGCTCTTCCTAAACCCTTTAAGCCTGACCCGTGTGATCCAAGTACGTTAAACCTAAAGTGGAAAAATAGAGAGACATTATATGATCATATTGATACGGTTGAAGAATGGATTTTACAATCAAATGGTCAACCTCAAAAACGAAGGACATTATTGAACTTAAGAAGACCATTTTTTAACCATAATGGTGTTAACAGCTTAAACTTTTCACCTGAAACAGGAAAACTTGTTTTTACAACCGGGGATGGTGGAGCAGGCTATGATCCATTTAATTTAAGTCAGGATGATATGGAGATATTCGGCAAAATCATCGAAATCGATGTAGACAAGAATACGTCTATCCTTAATCCCCCCGTCGTCACACGTTTTAATGAGCTGCCAGTACCCATTCAAGAAACACTTACGGTAATCGCCAAAGGGGTTCGCAATATACCAGGTATAGCATTTCAAAGGTTTGGCCATCAGTATATTAAATATGTGGGAAATGTCGGACAGGATTTAGTAGAATCAATTTTTTCCTTCGTTCATTATAAATCTATACCGGTTACTCACCTCATTGAAGCTTCTTTAATGAAAGCGACTTCTGTCGATGAGGGGCTTATAAACCTCGGATGGCGGGGGTGGGAAGGTTCTTTACCTACTTCGACGATAAAAGATTGCTCAGCGGACCCGACTTTGAAAGAGAAAACCATCGCTCATTATAATGAAGCAATAAAAACCTCAGTGAGTCGTCTTCAACCTTTAACTAGTTATTTTCATAAAGATCCTCGCCCCGATAAGTTTGGCGGAACTGCCCTAACAGGGGTCCAGCCGTATATGGGAAATGGCATCCCCCATTTAACAGGAAGCGTAGTGTTTACCGATCTTGCCCGAGTTGAAGAATCGCGGCCACCTGTCCGAGGGGTATTAGCCTATACAAGAGGAAATGATT
Source organism: Heyndrickxia sporothermodurans (assembly GCF_003055045.1). Lineage (NCBI taxonomy): Bacteria > Bacillati > Bacillota > Bacilli > Caryophanales > Bacillaceae > Heyndrickxia > Heyndrickxia sporothermodurans. The sequence continues at coordinate 709 of NZ_NAZB01000085.1, read as the reverse complement.
TTAGCATTATTGAAACCGATGATCACTTTGGTTCGCAATCAGCCTATTATGTTAGTTTGGGAACAAATATGGATCAAACGAGACTCTATTTAGGTGTATATGGATCTATGAAAGTGACGGATTTGAACCAAGGTAGGGTTATGGAGGTTGTTTTGTGATTTACTATAATGGTTGACTTAATTTCGAATAAACCTCTTTAATGGCTTTAACTGAATTAAATGAAAAAACACCCGCAAAGGTTGATTATTCAACATTTGCGGGTGACTTTCATGATTTTTGTAATATTTGAATTCTACTTTGCATTCTCATCCGGTTGATGGATGCCAAAGATATTTCCTTCCGTATCAATATAATAGCCCTGCCATGCCATTCCGGGTAGTGCATACTTTGGCATGGCCACTTTGCCACCAGAACTCATAATTTTTGCTTCAGTAGAATCCTGATACTCCCACAGCTAAAGCAGTGGGGTTCTGAATCTATTGCTTTCATCTGACCGGCAGCCACAGATCATACAAAATGTATGCTTGACATCTAGGGTTGCAGATACTGAGACAATTTTCTCCAGAACATTCGCTGTCAAAGAAACATTCGTTTCCATTAACGACAACATCTTTCGGCTCTCACGAGTTCGGTTGTATCAAACCGCAAATTTAAATTCACTTAATTATTTAGGATGATGCCTGAATTAAAGATCATCTTTTTTTGATTT
>NZ_NAZB01000084.1:0-26613 GCF_003055045.1 Heyndrickxia sporothermodurans | reverse complement strand
ATAAATAGTATATTTTGAAAAAAATTTACTTTGAAGCTAAATAATACTGAAAACCAAATTTTTGTAGTAAAAGTTATATGGTATTAACCACTGACGGTGCAATGATTGAAAGAATAAAAAAGGATTTTTGAAAACCAAAGAAAAAGAAAGAATAAGCCCCTAATCCCCACTAAATCAAAGATTTTGAAGGGAAATGCGGCGCTTCTTTTTGTTTAATCGTTTTCGTAAAGCTTGTTGTTTTTGAAATAGACAATGAACCGTTCCTTTCCGCTACAATTATTTTAAAAAGAGCCTTGTAAAAAAGACAAATCGGATGATCTGCCTTTTTATTAATCGTATTATTCTTTTATAAAACTCCAACCATCTTCTTGATAAATCTTTCCTTCTTTCATCAATCTGCCTAATGCTCGTTTGAAAGCAGCTTTACTCATATTAAAACGGGCTGTGATGTCTTCTGGGTTACTTTTATCCCAATAAGGCATTTTGCCGCCGCGGCTTTGCATATAGGAAAAAATTTTTTCCGCATCCTCGTCTAATGCTTCATGACCACGGCTAAGAAGTGATACATTGATCGTGCCGTCTTCCTTCACATCAATAATCCGCCCTTCCACTTTTTGTCCTAGGCGTGGTTCTTGTTTACGTTGTGTTTCGTGAATAAAACCGATATAGTTTTCATCCGTTAAAAGGAAGGTACCAATTTTTAATAAGCGGTAGGCCCAACCAGTAATATTTTTATTGAAGTCCTTACGTGTGGCTTTCTCCGCAACAGCCCGCATGACATCCTCGGTTGCTAATTTTCCAAATAAGCGTCCATTTTTATCTGTTTTCAACGAGCAGTACAGTCGATCTCCAATTGCCGGCCAAAGGCTTTGAAGTGCTGGAAGATCATCCTTCGATACGAGAATATCTTTTACAATCCCGATCGACACAAATACACCAAGCGATTCCTTCACTTCAACGACCTCAACCCAATCATATTTTCCAATTTGAACAGTCGGAATCGTCATAGTTGCGGCTAATCGTCCTTGATGATCTTGAAATAAAAAAACTGTCTGTGCTTCCTCTGGATCAAATTCGTCCGGAACTTCGCTATCATGAAGGAGTACATCCTCCTCCCCGTTTGTTAAAAAATAACCAAAAGGTGCTTCACGATCTACATCCAATGTTACTACAGTTCCCGCTTCAAGACTTGTCATATGTATATCCTACTCTCCTCAATAAATGTATGGAAGTAATTATAACATTGTTTTTCCCAAATTAAGAATAAAGAATCCATTTCAGTTGCAAAATAGATTTGAAAATTTTAAAGTGAGTGATGCCAATGAACAGAGAGAAGAATATTCAAGTAAATGCCGATCCTCATTTCGATTCTGAATATGAAGGAATTGAAAATGACTCGTTTGGCGACCCACAAATGGGACTGCGATTTGATAGAAAAGTGACGGATAATCCATTTCACGTCACGTCCTTAAAAGTTGATCCAGAAATGGAACGTTTCTCAAAATGGTTTGATGGAAAAATACCTGGAAAGGAAAGTGAGGAAGAACAATGACACAATCAAAAGGCCAGAAAGAGCGGCAATGGACCGTTCGAAAACAATCACAAAACCCTCACGGAAAAATTAAATCACTTGAGGAAATTGCAGATGAGGTTACACCAACTAAGAAAAAGTGATTCGACACGATTTTAATGGTGCTTTCTTAAAAAATGCTGTAGAATTGCACTTTCGCTTATTTTTAATCAAACGTTTGATTAATAAACTTAGCCGAAAATGTTGTCGATTCACTTGAAAAAGTCAGCCATTCAAAGGCTGACTTTTTAATTTACTTTTTTAAATAGTTAATGACTTCGATGAGTGATTTTGCATAATCTTTATCGATCTTTCTGCTGCTATGCAATCTTACTTCAAGCTCAAGGGAATTTAAAAGTGTACATCTAACAATTTTCAACTTTGCTTTTTGTGCTGTTTGTGCTTTCGCTGAAAGACTTTTATATATCCCTTTATTTGTAATAAGTCCTTTTTCATACCCTTTATCAAGATATTCATCTAAATGATTCAAATCCATTTGTACAACAAAAGTGAATTCCTTCACACTTTCATTACCCGCTTGATCAACTGCTTTTACAACGATCGTGTGATTTCCACGTGCTAACGTGAAAGGTTCTACTTTAATTGGATTCGACACTTCGTTTCCATCCAAAGTAATTGTAACTTTAGCTACACCACTGCCTTCGTCCGTCACTTCTACGTTTTGTTCAAACGATTCGTACGGATAGATGCTTAATGGATTAATATCTTTAATTACTGGACCAGTTGCATCGGCAATTTTAAAATGATCAAAACTTAATGGTTTTAGCTGGTATACATCTTTAAAAATAGATGAGATCCCCGTGATATTTAGCACATCACCATTTTTATATTTTTTTGAAAACTCATCATAGGTAACACCCGTACGCTCATCGACACGAATTCGCGTTGATTTTCCATCCTTCGTTGCATCAAATTCAAACGCACGACCGGTAACCGCTAAATTTTCTACTTTCACATTTTCTAATTGTACAAGTTGACCTTGATTCGCATCTTTCAATTCAGTCACAACTTTTGCTTCAGGTACGGGTTTTGTTCCTGTTTTTTCAATTGCTACTGGATTTGTTAGCTCAAGTTCATTATTATACACTTCTGTTGTTGCAGTAATTTTTAAAACATCGCCAACTTGATAACCCGTTTCATTTTGGAAGACATAGATTCCGGCAGAATCATCCTGCAAATAGAACCCTTGTCCACCAAAGGCACCTGGTTTAGAAGTAACAACACCTTCAATCGTTACGGTTTTTCCAACCTGTGCTGTTCTTGCATCTTGAATTGAAATTTTTTCCGGTAAATTCGGTTTATCATCTGGCAATGGCTCAGCATTAACATTATCAACAGTTACCGCTTCTGTAATGATATTTTTGCTGCCGCTTTTTAGTCGTAAGCTTGCAGCACCTAATTTCGCAGGATTGATTTTTACAGTTAAATTCTTACTTGCGTGGCCCGTTTTATCAGCCGTAACGGAAAATTCCGAGCTATAATTGTAAGAAGTTGGCCACGTGCCGTCCTCATTTTGGAATTTCGCGATTTGCTCTCCACCAGTTAAATAGATCCCCGCTTTTAACCCTGAAACAGTTTGTCCTGGAGCTAAATGATCAACGGATACACGAATTTGGAATTCTTGTTGATTTGGCAACACAGCTTGGTGTACAAATGAATATTCCGCGTTTACTTCAGCAGGCTTGGATGACCCGTAAGATCCTGGAGCAAATGTACTGGAATCATACCACTTATAACCTGCAGCAGGTGGTGCCCATGGCTCCGGTTGTGGTTCTGTTGACTTACTCGGAATTTCCATATCTAGAATTGGAGACTCTTTATCTAAAGGAATTTTCCCTTCAAAACTTGTATAATCTTCATCCACAGCTAACCAGTCAATTATATTTGTTAAAAGAACAGCATCATCTTGTTCTTTAAATCCATCATACGTTGTTTTCTTTGCACCATTTTCTTCACGTACATATTTTGGAGTGGCATCTTCAACCGGGGAAGAATCGCCAATAAATGCAGCTTTTCCTTTTCCAAGCTTTGAAATCGCTGCATAGGCGCCCTCATCCACACCGCCGCCAAAATATACACCTTGATCGACCGCATTATTCCATTTATCTTTAGAAGATAATGATGGAAGGTAAACTAGACCTTTTGCATGTTTTGGATCCGTAATAGCAACCGTGGACCCGGCATGGACCGCAACAGAATCAACACCGCTAGTAATTCCAAAAGTACTATTTGGAGAAACGATTGTTGTTGCATTTACATCGCCGACCGCGTTATAGCGAAAACGAAGTCCAAAGTTATCAGATAACCAATCAGAGCTCTCTACACCTTGCATGGCAAGTGAGTTAGCTTCTTCAGTCGACATGCCTTTGGCAGGATTTTCGAATGCACCTCGACGATAGCCATTGAACACTTCAGAAGCATCCCAACGGTTTTTGTTACGATCCGCATTGTAGTGATCGGCAATAAAGAAAATACTTCCGCCTGTTTGTACATATTGAATCATTGCATTTTGTTCAGATTTTTTATACGGAATATTTGCTTCTCCAATCACAAATACATCATACGCTTTCAAATCATCATACGTAATTGGTGTCGTCTTACGAAGTTCTTTTACATAGTAACCTTTTTTTGCAATGGCATTTCCAAAATCAGAAAATCCCCCATCAATGACCCAGTCAGCCGCACCAGCTGTTTGACCGTGGGTGTTATCAAACAATACCTTTTTCCCATTATCATTCACAGGTTTAATCTCAGGTGCTGGATCATTCGGACCCTCAGCATGTACAGCTTGCAACCCAGACAGGGATGGCAAAGTTCCTACTACTAGAATTGCCATGACGACCTTTAAAAACAGGCTTTTTACCTTCTTCATATGTTACCTCCCATAGGAATTTAGTAATATGACACATTTTTCTACTAGATTCATAGAAATGTGACATACCTAAAACTACTTTAACAACATTTTTTTCATTCACATATAGGGCAAAACACCTGAAAAACGTAAAGATTTGATTAATAATTAGGACTATTATAATAGGCCTGAAAATAAACATACTTGAACAAAAAAAACAGTCTCATTATGTAAACGAGACTGTTTTTCTTTTCCGTTATTGTATGTGCAATTAAGCTAGTTGAGAAATGTTACTCAATAACCGGCAGAATTCTTGTTTCTTTGTCCATGTCTGAATGACAAAGCGGGCATTTCGGTTTTTCATCTAAACTGAACGCTTCTCTCATCCACCCTTGGCAGCTATCACTTGTACAGGACCAAACATTTGTTTCGACTTCGGGAACAGGCTCTTTCTGGCCTTTAAAATATGCCATAATGATTCTCCCTTCTATGTACTACTATTAGTATATCCTATTTAAGAAATTTAAGATATATTATTGAATTCTTTTTACATTTTAGTAAAATTTCTCAGGCAAATGCGAAGGGGCTCCTTGATTAGCCCCGACAAGCAAAAGGAAATCAGCATACTTGCCGATTTCCTTAATTATTAGTTTACAACCAAGCTGCTCCAACGATAATAAGAAGGATGAATAATACTACGATTAGTGCAAATCCGCCACCTCTGTAACCGACACCGTAGCCATATCCTCCATAACCGCCGCAGCCGCAACCGTAGCCTCCGTAACCAAACATTAATCGATCCACTCCTTTAATATAATTTTGTTAGTACAGATACGCTGCTCCAACAATTATTAACAAAATAAATAGGACAACGAGCAATGCAAATCCTGTTCCAAATCCAGCTCCACCCATTTATAACCACCTCCTCTTTCCTTTACACTTATAGACTATGGAAAAATGACTCAGTACGATTGGGGATATGACTATTTTTTTAAAATTTAGGCTCTTTTAGTCATGGTGAAATTTCCATAAAAATGGACAGCTTCCGATAAGAAAGCTGCCCTTTTTCGTATTTTTTTCAGATCCTTTTTGCTAATAGCATCAGTGTCATATCATCCATTGGTGGATTATGTAGTCCTGCCCTAACATCTCGATAATACCGCTGCAAAGGACTTTTTTCTGACAAGCTTCTTGCACCGACAATGCGCATCGCAAGATCAACAATTTCTACTGCCTGATTCGTCACCGCTAATTTAACCGCCCCAAGTTCCGGTCCCATTTGATTTTGTATTTCCGGTGAGGATTCATCCCACATTTTTGCTACTGAATATAAAAAGTGACGAGATTGCATAAGTTTCAGCTCGATTTCTCCTAATTTATGTTGGATGGCAGGTAACTCAAAAATAGGGTGAGACAAACTATTCGGCGTGTAATTTTTTGCGAAAAGAACTGCCTCCCGCTTTGCCGCTTCTGCTATTCCTAAATAACAGGCAGGAATATGAAGCAGATAGCCAGTCGCTGCCTTTTTGCGATTAGAAAGTTTTTCAGTTAAGTAGTCTAAAGGAATGCTCACATTTTCTAACACTAAATCATGACTCCCAGATGCTCTCATGGCCACACTATCCCATGTTTCCTTAATAGAAACGCCGTCTGAGTCTCGGGGAATTAAAAAGAAGGCAACATCATTTGTTTCCTCGATCGTTGCAGAAACAACAAAAAAATCCAGCATTGGCGCCATCGTTGAAAATGTCTTTCTTCCATTAATTAGCCATTTATCTCCAAGTTTCACCGCGCTTGTGAGCGGTTTTCCGCCTCTTGTTGGGCTTCCTGTTTGTTCTTCTGTTGCACACACATTAAGTAGCGCCCCCTCGCTCACTTTCCGACAAATATAGGAAAATAGTTTTTCCTCCCACGGACGGTTTTTTGTTAAATTCATCATTAGTCCCATATGCCAGCCGATGGATAAAGCAGTTGCGCCATCACCGATAGCAATTTCCTCTTGATATCGAACAAACTCGTATAAAGGAATCTCTCCCCCGCCAAACATCTTAGGTGCAGTAAGTTGTGTATAGTTGATCCCTTTCAAATCGCGGATATTTTCAAATGGAAAACGTCCTTCTTGGTCATTTTTTACTGCACGTTTTTTAAAAACAGGAATAAATTCTCTAATTGCATCCAACCGTTCATCTATCGTTTGTAAAGCTAGTAAATCCATTGACTACACCTCTCTCATCAAAACTATATCTTCATTTTAACGATTCTTATATTTAATTTCTACTGAATAGGTCGGAATTAAGTGAAATAAAATAGATACAAATTTTCAAAATGAGACCCTTTATAAATGGTAAAATAAAATAAAAAAGGTAGTTCGCCATGATTATTCTTATATTCCTATTGATTGCAGCGCCCATTACTGTATTTATTCACGAGCTTGGTCATGCATTAGGTTCCTATTTGATGAAAGCAGACAAAATTGAACTGAATATTGGTGCTGGACCTAAACTGTTTTCTATTCAGAATAGAAAATGGACGATTTGTATATATATTTTCTATATGCTCGGTGCTCACACTGCAAGTGAACGATATCCATATTTTTCAAAAACGGAGCAGATTGTGATTTCAGCGTTCGGACCTTTGCTTAACGGTGTTATTGGGCTGATTGTCCAGCAATGGAACCCTGTTGATCATTTAGGAATCTGTCAATTATTTGCACTATTTAACTTCTGGCTTTTCTTTATTAATCTTATCCCATTTCGAATTGGGGTAAGACAGTCGGATGGATATACGATTTTAAAAGCTATGCGGCAAAAATAAAAGGGTCAAGAACATCGCTTGACCCTAACATTTTTACATATAATGAATATTATTTTTATTTTTTTCTAAAACCTTTTTATTGAATTCATCCCCACCGTCGACATTCGCGCTATGAAATACTGGCGGAGTAACTCCAGCTTTTAATAGATTATTAACGGTTTCAATTACAATCGAATTCACGATAAACGATCCGATAATGGTTGAAGTAGGGCCAATTTTTTGATCCATTCCTTCTAAAAGCATAGAGGAATCTTCAAAATCTCCACAATTATCAATAACAATATCAACGACTTCATACAGATTTTTTCCACTTTCATGTCTGGATGAAACTTGAGAGGAATACGTAATATTGGTAAGCCCAATCGTTGTTAACCCTTTTTCCTTAGCCGCTAGTGCCATATCAACTGATACCGGATTTCTACCAGAAACGGAATGGATTAATATTGTGTCTCCACTTTTTGCTGCAGTAGAATTGAAGATTTCCTTTCCAAATCCATTCATTCTTTCCATTTGTGATGTTAATGTAACTGGACGGGTATTTAACATTAATGTCGGATTAAGAATTGGGTTAATAACAGCTAAGCCGCCTGTACGGTAAAACAACTCTTCTGCAATAATTCCAGCATGAGATGCCCCAAACACATAAATCGTGTTTCCATTTTTAATAGATTCAGAGAAAGCTTTTGCTGCCTTTAGAATCTGATCATATTGGGTGTCTAGTACTTGTGCTGTAATCTTATTTACATGTTGATAATATTCTTGAACATAGTTTCTCAAGTTCAAACGCCTCCACTAAAATAATTTTCCGAGAGCCCCAGAAATAAATGCCCATAAAGATAAATCATTTCCTCCGAACACGATAATCCATTCTGATACAGTATGCTGTAAGAACGGTATCGAAATTCCTACGAGTAAAATCATCAATACACCAGCAACCGCTGATCCAATAATCGCACCTCTTAAACCACCGGTTCCATTACCGATAACCGCAGCTGTCCCAATTTCAAAGAAACATGTAATCGTTAAAGGAACAATGGCATATGGAAATAAACCAGTTCCACCTATGATAAATAAGGTAATTGTTGAAGTTACCATTGAAACGAGGAAACCGATAATAACGGCATTTGGTGCAAATGGGAAAATAATTGGACAATCCAATGCTGGCACAGCATTCGGAATGACTTTATCAGAAATCCCTTTAAATGCTGGAATAATTTCAGAAAGCATCATACGTACACCTTGAAGTAGGATCGTTAAACCAGCTCCAAATAAAACACCTTGTAATAATGAAAAGGTTACTAAACTTTTATCTTCTCCAAAGATTTTGTCTACTTGATCGCCGCCGATTAAAAAGCCGACAATTAAGTACACGATAAACATAACTAATGAAGAAGTAATTGTGATTTCACGTAAAAATTCGATTTGCTTAGGAAACTTAATGTCCTCAGTTGATTTTTTCTTATTTCCAAAGGCCATTCCAAGAAGTCCTGAAACAATGGATAATCCAATTGTCGGATGACCAAGTGTAAATGAATCTCCACCTGTTACTTTTTTAACAAATGGTTTAATTAGTGCTGGTGCAATTATGAAATATAACGCAGCAAATATAGTAGCGAAGATAACAATTCCTGCACCCTTTAAGCCACTTTCAACCGCTGTTGCAGTGAAAACAAATGGGAACCAAAACAACATATGCCCGGTTAGGAATACATTTTTCAATGGAGTAAAACGAGCAACGATAATATTTATTAAAAAGGCAAGAAGCATTGACAGCCCGATTTGACTTCCATAAGTACTAAGAAATTTATCTGCTCCAAGAGGATGTAAAGATTTTTCCGCTGGAATTTTATATAGATCATTAAATGCATCAGATAATGGTGTGATTGAGCTTATTAAAATATTTGTACCTTGTGTCAATATGACAACACCAATAACAGTTTTTAATGTTCCACTAATAATATCTGAAAAGTTTTTCCTTTGAATAATTAATCCAAGGGCCGCAATTATTCCTAAGAATAGTGCGGGCTCACGTAGGATTTGGTTAACAATAAAGTTAATAATTTGCATAGTCTATTATCCCCTTTGAATTATGAAAGCAAGCTTTGAATAACAGGCAATCCTTTTTCTTTGATTTCATTTTTATCAATAAAATTATTTACTTTAACGACTGGAACCGTTGCAGTTTGCGATAATTTTTCTCCTAACTCATTAGAAGTAAAAATAATGTCACAAGGAGTTGATGCCGCAGAACCAACATCTGCTGTAGAAACCTTTGCAGTCATTCCTTCTTCCTTCAATACCTCGTCAATTTTCATTTTTAATACCATTGAAGACCCTACGCCAAATCCACAAACCGCAATTATGTTTAAATTTTTCATGATTATCATTCTCCTTTAAATTCATTATTTAAAATCTGAAATACCTCTTCATTACTATTACTATTATTTAAAACACTTAAAACCGTATCCTTATCTAACAAACTCGCTAAATTAGTCAGCTGTTCTAAATGTCCGCCACTTTCAGTCGCACAAAAGGCAAAAACAATATTTACCGGATCATTGTGCTCGCTTCCAAAAGCGACAGGTTGTTTCAGCGTAATGACACTAATATCATTTCTTTTTACTTTGTCGCTAGGTCTTGCATGGGCAAGAGCAATATGAGGGGCAATTACAATATATGGTCCCAATTCATGAATAGCATTCACCATATCCTCAATATAGTCGGAACCAATACTTTTATTTGCTAGAAGTAATTGCCCGGCCTTCCGAATCGCTTCCTCCCAATTTGCTACCTCTTGCTGAACTTGAATGTTTTGCATCTTTATCAGTTGAGACATATCAAACATCACCTTGCTGTTTCATTATTTAATTTCAAAATTTCTTGAATGCGTTTTGAGCTTTTTAAGATTTCCAAATTATTGTTTTCCTCGAGAATTTGGACAAGTTGAATAAATAAGTCGGACTCAGACATTGTAGAACAGATAACAAATATTAGTTGAACCATTACCTTCTCCGAATCGCCAAACGGGATTGGTTTATCTAATGCAAGAAGACTTGCGCCATCCTTCAATACACCTTCCTTTGAAGATGCATGTACAATAGCCACTTCTGGAATAAACACCATATATGGACCTAATTCCTCAACTGCACGAATCATTGCATGAGTATACTGATTGGTTATAAAGCCATTTTCTATAAGTGATTGACTAGCAAGTCTAATCGCATTTCTCCAGCTATCCACATCCCCATGTAATTGAATATGGTTCATTGGAATAAGATCACCTAACTCATGGTAATCCTTTAAAGGTAGCTCTGTTCGAATCAATTCGTCCATTTGCTTTTGATACGTTTTCTTAAAAACTAGTTTTTTTAAGGTCATCAGTTCTTCAGGTTCCAAAAGTGGATTAACGACTACAACCTCATAATCCTTTATCGTTAAAGGTACGGTTGAGATAATAAAATCAAACTCTTGATCCATGTATTGATCGAGATTAGACATACTAATTGGTCCGAAAGCCTTTAACTCTGGAAGCATTATCTTTAATCGAGTGGCCAATAACGAAGAAGTCGCTAATCCTGATCCGCAAACAACTAACGCTGTAGGCATATATCCTGAAAAGGAGTGTCTTTCATAACTCGCACCTAAATGCATAGCAATATAGGCTATCTCCTCTTCCGGTAATTGAAAATGATACAATTCTTCAATTTTCAATAATGCTTTACGAGTAATTTCAAAGATAAAACGATATTTGTACTTTACTTGCTCCGTTAAAGGGTTTTCAATTTTTTGGTGATTGAAAAGTCGATGCAAGGCAACCTGCAGATGCACCATTAAACCATTCATAAACTCTAAATCCTGTTTAAAATTGATTCCTAAGCGTTTTTCCACTTCAGTCGCAAATAAATAAGTGATTTGGTACGCATCTTCTTGCTTACTGAAAGGAACATCTCCTATCGGATAAACAGACACTTTAGCTCCCTTTACTTGTTTCAATAAATATACAACTTCATCGTCCTCAAGAGTGATGTGAAAGATGGACTGATATATTTCTTTTAATTGCTGAAAATCCTTTGTCTTTAAAAATTCCTTTTTCTCAACAAATGGATAGTCAGCGATATACCCTCTTTGTAATCGAGTATGTTGAAAACAAAGAATTAAATAAAGCTCGTCTAATGAATCGTCACTAAATTGAATAGATAAATGGTTCTCAAAGTCCTTCGTAAACCTTTTAGACAAATGAAGCAGTTCCTCATCAAACTGCTGAAAGATATACTGCTTTGATAGTGCTGATAATGTAATTGCTTCATTAAATAAGGATGCAAAAGCATTTCGAATATCTAATTCATTTCCAACAGGAGATATCCCACGAGAAGGTTTTTTCTCGACCTTTACACCGTATTGATTAAACAGTTCTTCCACGTTCTCCATATATTGAAAAACTCTATTTTTACTTATTTGAAACGTTTCACCTAGGCTTTCAAGGGTGGTATTCTGTTCTAAAAGAATTTGAATACTGAGCATATAGATGAGATCCTTTTTCGTTACTACATAATGATTTAACTGTAAAAGCTCATTTATTATCCTTGAAGTCTTTTCAGGACTTATCTCGAGGTATATTCCTTTTCCAGGCTTCCGAATTAAGGTAACATCATATTCTTTTAAGAAACTTTCAATAAAGTCGAGATCATACCTTATCGTTCTTTCACTTACTTCATACAACTCAGCTAACTGCTTGACATTAATATAATCCGCTTGACCTAAAAGCTGTTTCAGAATATCCATCTGTCGTTTCGTTAAGGAAATCATCTGCTCACATCCTTTACATTTTTATTGTAATCCTTTTCAACCGCCACATTAATAACTAAGTATTTCCGCAGATGTGGCAATAAAAAAAATAAGTCATCTATACTCGATGACTTATCCACTATACTACATACATATTTATCTCCAACTACAATGCTATTTATTTTCGCCTTCTTGATCTAACCCTTTTTCTAATTGTTGCATTCTAATATCGAACAAACTTTGTTCATATCCCGTATTGATCTTGGATTCAAGTTGCTCCATGTAGCGCTCTGTTTCCTCGAAACGATTGGTAGCTTTACCAACAACTGATTGATCAAGGACAGTGTTAACTTTGGCGTTCGCTTTCATTGCATTTTCTTTCCCCATCAATTCCATCCGTTTAAAATGCATATCCTTTAATTTCAGCTTCATTTCGCGATGTCTCTTTTCAAGGTCTTCTAATTGGACTGTCACTTGTGTGTAGGCCTCTTTCAATCGAGTGACTTGATCATTGTACATTGCTTCTTCATGTATCGCTGTTTCATAAAGGGATTCTTCGTTAGCTGCTAATGCGATTTTCGCTTGTTTTTTTCTTTTTTCCGCCATAAATTCAGCCTGTTGCAATTCACGGTAAAATTCTTCTTTCAACATATACTGTCTCTCAATTAATTTGCCTACTTTATTTGTTTCATTTTCACTTTCACGTAGATATTGATTCAATAATGCGATTGGATTTTTCTCTTCCTTCTTATCCATTACGGCGTTAAGGTCAGCTAATACGGTGTTTTTAATTTTTTCGAATAATGTTGTCATTTTTATAATCTCCTTTTTAAAATTTTCCTTTAATGTCATTCCATTGTTGGTCAAAGCTTGTAAATGGATCTTTCGATGATTGGGTTGGCTTTTCTTCCTTTTTCCAATTTTTATATCCTACATAAAGAAGGTATAAAGCTAATATCCCCGCAATTGCTGGTAGATTTGAAAAAGTAGCACCTACAGCAATTACCCCAATAATCGCCCATAACAATTTCCCTCCAAATGAATCGGATTTTAGAAATTGCTTCAGTGAAAAATAGGCAATCGCCACACTAACTGCTAATCCGATAATATTTCCTATACTCGCTAAAGCAACAATCCCTAACACACCCGCTAAAATAAACATCAAGAATTTTTTCATTTTCATTTCCCCTTTCGATACTTTAATGATAATGAAATCCTTTCAATCGATTAACAATCTCGAGCTTTATTTTTTTATCGGACTTAAGGCTTAATTAGCGAAAAAATTTTCAGTAATAATATGAAAGGACAACCTTCTAAACACAGAAAGGTTGTCCTTTTTCTTTTGAAATAGTTCATTTTTAATTATTTTCTACCGCTTCTACAACGATTCAGTCTTTAGCCATTAATTGTCTTCTCTTCTTCCCATGAAATCCGCTGTTAAAAAATCGTATGGGAGATGGAATTTTTCATTATTTATCAATAATTCTTGCAAATCATCCTCATCTTTGACGCTTTCTTTAATTTTATCCATTTCCTTATGGATATTCTCCATTTTCCTATCTAGTAAAGTAGAAGAAATTGCTGCGTCTTTTAAATCATCTTTAATTTTTTGGGGAACCTCTTTATTGTATTTATAATAAATTTTATGCTCCAAACTCGCCCAAAAATCCATTGCGATTGTACGAATTTGAATCTCTACATATACTCGTTCTTCTCTATCAGACATAAAGATAGGAATTTTGATAATTAAATGTAAACTTTGATAGCCATTAGGCTTAGGATTTTTTATATAATCTTTCACTTCAATTACTTCTATATCCTTCTGATTTTGTAGCATATTGCTAATTTCATAAATATCCGAAATAAAAGAACAAGTAATTCGAACTCCAGCAATATCACGTACCTTTTCCTTTATTGTAGGTAATGAAAAATCATATCCTCTTTTCTTAACCTTTTTTAATATGCTTTTCGGAGATTTTATCCGCGACTTTACGTGTTCAATCGGATTATAATCATGCATAATTTGAAATTCTTGTTTTAAAATGTCAATTTTCGTATTTATTTCATCCAAAGCAAATTTATATCCCATCATAAATCGAAGTATTTCAGTTTTCATGAATTTCATTTGCTTTCTATCATCGATTTCTATTACTCCCATTTCATTTTTCTCCTTTATGCTAAAAACACTATATCTATATATTAGTTTTGTTCCATTTTTATCATTGGTCTTTTACACATTGTGACATTTATTCCTTGCTTCTGTAATTTAGAAATTAACTTTTTTACATTCTTCAGATAAATTGACTTTTCCTTCATCTGTATTCACATTATTATGACACGGTGTCATTATTATGTATTTAAATATTAAATGACACTGTGTCATTTGTCAACAGAGTGCATCCACTATGCCATTTCAAATTTCGCTCTATTTTCGATATAATATATAAACCTACTTACTCAAAAAAGGCAAATTAAATTCATTCAGGTTTGAAACTCCGTCAATCAGCTTAACGATTTCTTTGATCTCAAATCCTCTACCTTCTTGATAAAACACTGAAGATGTATTATCTGACCTATGTTGCACGTGAATAACTGGCCAATTGATTTCTCGCCAGTACTTTAGTATTTTTCTTATATTTAATTCTGCTTCTGGATTATTTCGTAGTCCCCATTTTTCATCTTCAATTGCTTTTTGTACATCATTAATACTTAATGCTGCATTATGCATATTGTGCCTGCTGAATGATACGAATTTTTCTTTGTAAAATATATTAAATGTAACAAACTTTTCCTGTTAGTTACACAAGAAAAATGGACTTCCTCCCCAACCTGTCCTACTAAACATAACAGGTGTAGCAATATTATTATGTTGTCATAGATTCTAATTTCATAATGGCTCCAAAATACTGGGAAGCGGTAGTAAAAGTAATAAACGAAAGTAGCTCACTAATTTCTGCTTCCGAAAAATACCCTCTCAATATATCAAATTGAGCATCTGATATATCCCCTTTTTGTTTTATAAAAACCTCAGCAAAACCTACTGCAATAGATATTTTTTCATCGAACAAATGAGGTTCAGGTTTTCCTTTTGCCTTGCAATACTCACAACCATTACTATGCGCTAACGTTCTCCTAACTTGTTCCTTTAGTTGAGATGATAGATTCATATCTTTTCCCAGCACTTCCCCTAATTGATTCCATCCATTTAAGATATCTATATTATGGCCTAAAAGTCTTTGAAAAGGTGTCTCTCCAAATTCAGATTCATTAATTCTTGCCATCATTACTACCTCCTTGTAGTATTAACTTTACCGAATAACTTTAAATAATCACATTAAATATTACATTCATTTTACATATATTCTTTTAAAAACTAATGCAAATTGGAGGATTTTATTAAAAATGCAAATTGATACAATTGATAAGAAAATTATTGATGAATTAAGCAAAAATAGTCGATTATCGATGAGTGAACTTGGAAGAAGAATTAATTTATCTTCCCCATCTGTAACAGAGCGGGTAAGGCGAATGGAATCATTTGGAGTAATAAAGAGATATACATTAGAGGTTGACTACGGTAAACTAGGGCTCCCTATTCAATGCATTATAGAAGCAACTATCAAAAATGGCGATTATCAATCTTTTAAGAAATATATTGAGGGTCTTTCAAATGTAGAGTTTTGTTACCGAATTGCTGGAAATGCTTGCTATATGCTTAAAATGCAATTCGAGACATTTGCTAAAGCAGAAGAATTTATTGATGATGTAAATCCTTATGCTCATACGGTAACACATTTCATTTTTTCTAAAATTGAGACGAACTTAAGAATCGGATCGGACTGATTTTAATCAATCAATGTACACCTATCTACCTATGATGCTTAATAACGTTATGGAAATTTAATAAAACTGAATAGTGGTCTCCAAATTGTAGAGAAGAGCGATTATTTATTGTAATTGAAATGAAAAAGGAAATTCAAAATAATGTTTAAAGGGGCTGGGACATAACTAGCTTCAAATATGGTATAATTTTTAAACTTAAGGAACCTTCTTTCTGTATAATTTTGTTGTGGTGACTTAATTTTATCAGAAGTGGTCCTTATTTTTATTCAAAAAATAATTAAAGCCGGTGAAAATTTACTTGTCGTAAAATTTCACCGGCTTTTTCATCTCAGAGGTGGGTTTTGTCCCAACCTCTTTTTCTCATAGGATTTAAATCTATTAGACAAACATGGATTTTCTATTTTTCTATATGTTTGTCCATTCCTTAAAATTAAGATTTACATAATGTAATAGTGGATAGATATAGTATCCATTTTAAGAGTAGGAGGTGTTCAAAATGGGAGGCACTGGTATGGGATTTGCTTTAATCGTAGTATTGTTCATCCTCCTTATCATTGTAGGAACTTCTTTCTCTGGAGGCGGTTATTAATGTCTTAAGTGCAATTAATATTAATAGAACTAGGGGGTGACTAATAAATGTCTTATGGTTACGGTGGTTATAGCTATGGGGGAACATCTTATGGTGGTAGCTCCTTCGTTTTAATCGTTGTGTTGTTTATTTTGCTTATCATTGTAGGAACTTCTTTTTGGTCATAATGAGTGAATAAATATGAAGTGAACTTCCCTCTAAAAGGACAGCTGCTTCTGTCCTTTTGTTTAACACAAAAAGATAGGAAGTGGAAAAATGAATCCAATGATGAGATATCGAGGCGAACCGGTTGAAGTGCGAATGCGCGACGGGAGAGTGTATCGGGGAGTCGTTGATGGGGATCCACCTCCAGGAGGATTCTTTTTAAGGTCTGGTTTTGGCAGAAGATTTATACCATTTGCAGCAGTTATTTTCGTCTTTTCATTTCGCTTTAGAAGACGTATTTTTTAAATTGCTCAAAAAAACTATTTAAATTCATTCTTGGACCTGCTTGAAAAACAGGTCCTATTTTTCATATATCATACCTTACCAAAACTTAGGGATGTGAAACAGACCGTTAGCCATCTATGAAGAGTACGTATTTTTTTCATTAACGAATACAATTACTGCAAATGTAATGAAATTTTCCGAAAACGAGGAATATATTGTAGTTGATAAGAAAGTGAATTTTATCTAGAAATTTTCCACAGCTTTACAAATCAAGGGAAGGTGGAGTAGCTTAATGGATATTCCGATTACAGGTTTAATTTTTCATTCACCTAATTCTAATTTGGATTCTGAGCATTCACATGTTTTATATCTTACTTCGTGGGATGGGAGGCCTCTTCATAAACATCATTTTTCCGGTGTGACTTCTTTTAACGTTGGACATGAGCATAGATATGCAGGTACAACTAAACCTGCTCCAAGTGGAGTTCCTCATACACATGAATACTTTACAGTTACATCCTTTGATGATGGACATAAACATGAAATTCGAGGTGTCACAGGACCGGCAATTGCCTTGCCCGATGGAGGCCATTACCATAAATTTCATGGCGTAACCACAGTTAACGGCTCCCACCCTCATTCACATAAATATAGTGGCAATACTAGTCCAAGTAGCTAAGGCCGTTTAAGAATTATTGTAAATACAAAAATGAACTACAATTAACGTAATGTTAAATCCAATTATGATGTATATACCTACTCTATATATTTTTATGATTCATATAAAAATCTGCTTGGACTAACATATACTTTTTTCTAAACTCATCCAACAGAAGCGCTAATTTTATACTTAACTAAATATACAGGCATACATAATAGAAACCTCTAAGATTAGTCCAGAGGCTTTTTTTCATAAAAGTTGTCGTAATGTTATATATTCACCAGATTAGGGATTTAAGTTTTTAATAACTTATGAAAAAGATTTTATTATTTCATATAATAAGATATTAGAAATAGAGATCGTTACAGGAAGAGGCATTTGCCGACCTTTTTTAATATACTGACTTAATAAAGTGAGAAAAAGGGCATTCGAATGAGTTCAATTCGATTGCCCTTTTCTATAAACTTATACAACTTTACTCAAAACTAATTACTAATTCATATTTTGTTCAAACATAAGCCTTCATTTTACGAAAACCTAGAGTTGAGGTCACAATTTCAACTATTTATATTGTAATCATTATGGCGGAGAAGGTGGGATTTGAACCCACGCGGGCTGTTAACCCCTAACGCATTTCGAGTGCGTCCCCTTCAGCCTCTTGGGTACTTCTCCAATTTACTTTTATTATATAGTAAACCCTGATCGTATGACAAATGAAATACTCACACTTCTCATATTTTTTAGTGGAATAATCAACCAGTATTTCGGTTAAATTATCATTAATTACGTACATATAAAAGGAGGAATCCTCAATGGAAAATATCGATTTTCTATCCTTTAAAGAAGACTGGACATATATTAAAAGAATGTTAATTAGTGTGGCAGTTCAATTAGAAGACAATCATGATTATATACGAGAACGTGCAATAGGAGACTTGATCGATATTATTCAAGAAATGGATAAACGGGAGCCTAAGAAAGATTAGCTCCCATTTTTTTATTTTTTAAATTATATCGAAATAATTTATGACACATAATTGGTCTATACATCTTAATAACTTTATACTATTCTAAAATAGTAATTAGCTTTATTTTTAGGAGGTGCGTTATGCTTTCATTTTTACAGAAAATCGGTAAATCACTTATGCTTCCGATTGCTGTGTTACCCGCAGCTGGTTTGCTCCTGCGACTTGGATAACCAGATTTACTAAATATCAAATTCATTGCCGAAGCAGGAAATGCATTTTTCGGTAGTATGACATTGGATGCAGCCCATGATCCAGGTGCGGTCTTTAGTAAAGAAAAAGCCCTTTATAATAATAAAGGACCTCTCATAAGTAAAATTGATTTTAAAATTATTGAGTAACTAAATTCGATGTCCCCACTCTTAGATCTTTTACTATTTGTCCATCTTTCATAACAGCAACAATATTCGTTTGATCTTCAAGTGATGAAATATTTGCAAGTGGGTCCACTTTTGTAATGACAAGGTCTGCTAGTTTTCCTTCCTCAACTGTACCGAGCTTGTCTTCCCAGCCAAGGCATTCTGCAGCTACTTTTGTCGTGGCAACGATTGATTCCATCGGACTCATACCAATGCTGCACATTAGATTTAATTCACGAAGATTGCTTCCGTGTGGCATCACCCCTGCATCAGTACCCATTGCAATTTTCACACCAGCTTTGAAAGCCTTCGAGACACTTTCATGGTGAATATCTATCACTTCTAATGATTTTTGAATGGCATGTTCCGGCATATTGTCGCTATTTTTCCCTTGCTCTAATACCGCTACTGGTGCTAGTAATGTTGGTACTAAATATGTACCATGCTTCAACATTAACTCAATCGCTTCATCGTCCAGGTAAATCCCATGCTCGATGGAATGAATCCCAGCACGAACAGCATTCTTAATCCCTTCTGCACCTTGTGCATGAGCCATTACTTTAATGCCACGGCGGAATCTCGCCTCTTCAACGATAATCCTTAGTTCTTCTTGCGAAAATTGCGTAAACTCCGGATGGTCTGTTGGGCTCATTACCCCACCTGTTGCATGAACTTTAATAATATCCGCACCCGCTCGCAGCATTTCTCTCACCTTTTGACGAACTTGTTCCGGCCCATCACAAAATCCGCTTGGCATTCCAGGGTAAGAAGGACTAGTCGTATCAATTCCTGAGCGGGTCCAGTTATCCCCATGACCACCCGTAATCGTCAGTGGATTGATGCTTACTTGCATACGAGGGCCAAGTACAAGCCCGTCCTCCACCGCCTGTTTCACTCCTAAATCCGTAAATCCTGCATCACGAACAGTAGTTACCCCTGCATCAATGGTCTTTTTCATGTATCCAATTGCTTGATAAAATTTATATGCGAACGGTGTAGCTAAAGACTTCCTTATATCTGTGAATTCCATCATTAAATGAACATGTGTATCAATTAAGCCCGGAAGAATGTATCCATTTTCCGCATCAACTACGTCTACTTCTTCATTAGGGAGATTAATATCTTCAAGCTTTCCTACTTGCACAATTTTATTCTCTTTAATTAGTACTGCAGCATTTTGAATGGGTTGCCCGCCGTTTCCATCAATAAGCGTTCCGTTTTTCACTAGTATGTAAGTCACCATAAGCACTCCAGTCTTTTAAATTTTATTAACATTTATAATATTCAATAAAAATAAAAGAAAATCCTTCTTAAAATTTCATTTTTTTTCGTAAATCTAAACTTTCCTTTATACCAATAAAAAATTAATTCAAAAACGCGGTAAACTATAGCAGAAAAGCTTGAAAGGTTGTCTTTTCCCTCTCAAGCTTTTTTCTCTACTCTATTCTCTTCAAACGCTCGGGCAAGCTTACGATTGATTGTACAACTGCATCTAACTTCGTTTCAATACGATAGAGTAGATACAACGTAACAACAATTGGAAAGCCGACTTCACTAATGAAGGGTAATAGCTGATCCATCTTTCTTCCTCCTTTCAAAAAATTCCATTAAGCACGAAAGACCTGTCCTAATGGAATTCAGGCCTTTCCCTTATATAAAAAATTAAGTTAATTAAACAGTATACTCTGTTACATTATTTTCGATCAGTCTTACACCTTTTATTTCAGTGTAGGCTGAGCCAGTTGAACTAACGAATACGTTTGATGCAATGATTTCTTCCATCGCTGCTTTTACTTTGTTTGTATCAACCGGTTCAATTGGATCCTCGATAGAAATTCGTGCTGTTTTATTTTCAGATGTAGTAAATTGAAGCTCCAAAGTTTTCATCCTCTCACCTCCCTAGCAATGTTAATAAAATAGCTTACGCCTTCACATCAGAGCTATCGTTTCGCTCTACATTAAATAAGTCTTTTTGAGATAACGAATCAATTGCTTGTGCAGCCTTTAATAATTCATCCGCCGTAGCCTCAAGACGAATATTATTAAATGTTTTTGTTTTAAACATAGGCTTGCCATTTTCATCAACACCGTTATCAAAAACAAGTTTTAAACTGGAACCCTTTAAAAGGATATCAGCCATGTGCCTCACCTCCTTTCACCTTATATATATAAATGAAAAGGAAAATAAGGCACCCCTAGCACAAAAAAACTCACCAAAATTGATGAGTTTTCAACTTCTACTTTATAATTCCTAATCGAATTGCCTTAACAGCGGCTTCTGTTCTATTTCTAGCATTTAATCGCTTCATAATATTTGATACATAATCACGTACCGTGTATTCACTTAAATGAAGAGCCTCGGCAGCTTCCGTTGTGGAGGCTCCTTCAGCAAGTAATTCTAATACACTGATTTCCCTAGAAGATAGCAACGGCTCTTTTGATGGTCAATGTTCAGGTTCAGTGAATTTTGATAAAAGTTCTCCTGCACCTTGACCAAACTTTAATAGTGCCGCAAATGTATTACTGTCGACATCAAAAAACTTTCCCGGGCCTCTATCTAAAAAAGCAGCTCCTATAAGTTTGCCATCAGCGGGGACATAAATCGGTGCAACAACCACGGATTCTAGTTGGAACGTTTGAACATAGCGATAAGGAAATTCCTCCGATGCATGTGAAAAATACATGGGCTGAAAATTCTTTAATGCTTCATTTGCAGGATTTAATCGTGCTAAACTTTTATATAATGAAGGAAAATTATCAATATTTTCTTTAATACTCCGAATTTCTTCATCATTAAAATGATAGCCGAAGAGTCCCTGTCCTTTTTCTTCGATGTTCGAATAGCGAAAAATTGCACATCTCTCAAATGGCAAATAATGTGCATATCCGTAGGCAATATTTTTAATTGCCTCATCCAAATTTTTCGAACGCATTATCCATTCATTAAATAAAATAACCGCATCTTTCCAATGTATTTGATAGTTTTCTTCTTCAATTTGCAGCACATGCATTGCATATGTCAAAAACGGAACGATAGACGATCCATCATGATTATTGATACAAAAGAGCAAAGTTTCATTTTTCCAAGGGATAGGAAAAACATCGCTTCTTCCCTTTTTCCCTCCTGTTTTTTGCAATATTTCTTCAGTGATTTGGAACCATGATGATGCTATTACTTGGAATTTTGTTTCCATTGATAAACCTGTAATTTTTTTTAATTGATACCCATTTTCCACATGCTCCACTCTAGCTATCCATTCAATATCTAATTGCTCTGATCGAACCATCTGTTCACATAGTGAATCGATATGAAACTTGTCATGTTTTGTAGATGCAAGCATTTCTTCGCAAATTTTTGAAAACAAAAACTGGACAGAAGGATGCAAATGAAATGAACGGGTCGTATTTAATTTAATTACTTTATGTACAGCATTTTCTAATAGTGACAAAATAAAAATTAATAAATTTGGTTCTGGCGGTCTATGAAATTGTTGAAACCACTCGGTCCGTATATCACTAATTAAATGGTCGATATTTTGTTCACTCATTTTTAGGAATTGAGAAAAGAATGAAAAAGCGAACTCAAATGCGTGCGCAGATTTTTTATGATGAATTTTCATGTATTCCAAAATGCCTGCCCATTCTTTAATAATTTGGTCTTGATGATCACATAAAAGTTCAACGCCATTCTTCAACACTAGTTTCATATGATTATTTAGTGTGAGATTCACCATTCTCTCCCCTTACTTTCCTGCATCGATATATTTTTTGAACATTCCGTCTATATTTTATAGTATCATAACGTTCCTTACTTAAGTCCTTTTTCTTACACGAAAATTAGATTAAATTTGACATAACTTCTCGAAAATTGTCATTAACTGGAACACGACATTTGTAGGGAATGAAAAATTGATTTTCCTACATATATAGGAATTCAGTATTCACACTTTTTTGAATAAAATTTAAGAAAAAAGGTTTGAAACCGCTTGCAAAGGGGGTGTTTGCCAAAACAGAGACCTGATTATCCAGTTAATACGTTAAACACGAAGAAGGGGTGAAGATCTAAATGAATGAGGCAATGGTCTTACAGGGGAAAACATCAAAAAAGCATTTCTTAATTGCACTATTAGCGGGTTTTTTATTTCTTGGGTCACTACTAACAGTGTTTGGAGCAACAGGTGTTGCCTATGCAATGCCGATGGGTGGTATTGGAAAGTTCAATGTATCGTTTGATGAGATGCAAGGGAAAGGGTTCAAATTGTATGGGTCCCTTTACGGTGAACCGAGCAAAGGTGCCGACCATGTAAAGCCAGTATTTGTAAATGATATTAAAGAAGTCACTATTAAAGGGTTAAAAATATCAAAAGAAGTCTCACTTCCGCTTCTCGGTGATTACACAGTGATGATTACTGCTGGTAACGGCAGTGTTCCTGTTGAATTAACTGGTCTTATTCAAAAAGCGGCACTTGTACAAGGAAATGCTCAATTTACAAATATGAATATAAGCGAAAATTATGTTCAAGCAAATGATCCAGAAGCTGCTAGCAAAGCTTTTACACAAGGTGCAACAACCGTCACAATCAAAAACGGTAGCCTTGATACACATTACCTTTTCCAACAAGTAGCTAAACTACCTGGATTGAAAGTTGAATTTATTAAAAAAGGCAAATAAACATTGGCTCTCGCTAGGAGTTGAAAAAGAATGAAACAAACGATTAGACAGCGTTTTAAATACTGGAGAATGAGCCGACCATTTTGGGGGGCGACTTTGTCGCTCCTTTCTGGTCTTATTATTTTATATGTACCTTTGCAGTTAATTCAAATCGCCTTTGCCCCTGGTAATTTAGTTGTCATCGGAATTATTTTCGGCGGCTTAATTGTCCTTTTAGGAATTTTAGGCTATATTTTCCCGAAATTTCATACGGTATTTGGAATTTTAACTATTTTTTTATCCGTTTTATCTATTATGGGAGCATTAGGTGGCTTTTTTATCGGGACGATTCTCGGAATTATTGGTGGTTCCTTTTCTATCGCCTGGAGAACTGTACCGGTTTCTACTAACAAAAAACAAACAGAAGAAGATCAAACAATTCAAGAAATTGCGGCAAGTAAATGAATCATTCGAAATTTGGTGATAGCTATGTTAAAAAGAACACTGCCTTTTATTCTTATCCTTTATATTCTTTGTAGCGGGACATGGATTCATCCATCTATTGCTGAAAGTTCATCATCGGAAGGTTTTATCATTGAGGCGGATCGTGTTGAAGGAGTAATAAGCTTGCCTAGTATTGTCACCGGCGAGACATCCCATTCACCCAAAAAAGTCATGCTTCGTCTTTGCTTTGCGAAATCAACGATTTACGGAATGAAATTATCTAAAGTAAGCAACGGCATTACTATGCAAATGGCATCAAGTGGACCGGATGAGTTAAGCAAGATGTGCGCAGACGTGACGAAGCTGTCATTTGATGAAATTTATATCCCTCGCGTTGGTGAAATCGGCCTAAAAAATGTCCGACTGGTCGCACATAAGCAAACAGCAGATCTTGCTTCATTGCCAAATTTGGATGTACGATTTGCCCAAAATAACTTCCAAACAACTTCAGACAGTGAAGAACATTTAAAACTGTTGAATGAAAAATTAACAGCACTTCTTAAAGAAAATCCGGATCAGCACACCTTTCCAATTACGATGGATGATCTTCTAAATGGAAAGAAAGATCCGGAAGGTGAAGAAACAAATGATCCGAACAAAGATACACAAAAAGAGGAAACAAAAACAGAAGACAACAGTAAAAAAGAAGATCCTAAGGAAAAAAATGAGGATGATTCTCAAAACGGTGACGCCGCCAATCAGCCAAAAGAGGATTCACAACAAAACGAGGATCCCCCAAAGGATGACTCCCAAATTAACGATGAAAAAAGTCAGCAACCGGATAACCCGGAAAATGACGGCGGAAATGATAATGGCACGAATGTAAATGATTCGAGTAACAATCCATAATCACTTTTGGAGTAGATTCGCTATGAACTACTCCTTTTCTTTTTCTTTAAAGATTGCCCGAATAATGAGCATTGCCAGCAATGCTCCACCAGAATCTAGTAAAACATCACAGACCGAAGCTGTCCGATTTGGAACGAGCGATTGATGATACTCATCACTTGCTGCATATAGGGTCGTTAAAAACCATGCGAAAAATATCTTATTTCTGCTAAACGCATTATATAAAAAGATCCCTAATAATCCAAATACGCTAACATGGGCTAGCTTTCGAATAATAAAATTCAATACGCCCGCTGCCTCACCTTTTAATCCCGTTATTCTTTCAATTATATTCAATGTATTGGAGCCAGTAGATTCCGGTGCCGCTGTGAAATTATAAATAATGATGCACATGATGATGGCTAATACCCACCATATTGTTCGTTTTTTCATTCTATCAACCTTTTCTTATAATGAATTTAGTATTTCTGCCCCTTCATTCTTTGGACTATTAACTATTTCTGATATGGTGTAGGCCTCCATTAAAGTGGAGTCGAACGGTGATAATAATGATTTTAATTGCTTTTCCTCCTGAATAGACCTATCCAACCAGACTTGTTCAGATTCTTTCGTTAAGATGACAGGCATTCTGTCATGAATATCCCGCATTAATTTATTGGCCTCTGTTGTAATAATCGTACACGATTGAATCGTTTTTCCTCCTTGATTCCAACGATCCCAAAGACCAGCGAACGCAAAGGGTTGTTTATCTTTTAAATGAATGTGGTACGGTGTTTTTCGATTCCCTTCCTTTTTCCATTCATAAAAACCATCGGCGATGATTAGGCAACGTCTTCTCGCTAACAACCGTTTAAAGCTTGGCTTTTCATCAATCGTTTCTGCTCTCGCATTAATCATTTTATAACCGATCTTTGGATCTTTTGCCCATGAAGGAACTAACCCCCAACGCAAGAAACCACCACGATTTCCCTTTTCTCCTTCAACGATCGCCAATACTTCTTGACTAGGTGCAATATTATATTTAGGCGAAAACTCAATCATTTCCCAATTTGTAAGATCGAACCGCTCCATTAAATCTTCAATGCTTGAATATAAATTAAATCGGCCGCACATACCCTACTCCTCCAAAGTAGTTTTTTACCTATCTTATTCTACCTTAAAAAAGAGAATTTTTCCTATTCCTAACGAAAATTCCTAAAAGGACTGAAAAATTTTTAAAAAAGAAGGATTTTAAATGAACATAGCGAATATTCATTAAATATACATATTTTAGACACAAAATCGACAAAATTAACTAAAGGATGGTGTCTTACATGAGTGTTCGTTTAAATTTATATTCCTTTTTATTATGTATAGGCTGTACACTTCTGTTCATGATTGCATACATCACGAATTTCCTTCATTCCATTCAGTTTACCGTTATTCAGCCTTTATATATTACATTAGCATTATCAATTGTTATTCTTTATCTCGGTGTGATTGGTTTGTTTTCAGTGAAAGATTGGAAGACTGGACTAAGAAGTATGTTAACGATCGTAATCTCCCTTGGAATCTCAGCTTTACAATTGTATATGATTATATTTAATTAAGAAAAGCGAAAAGCGCTTTGTTCAGCTCAGATAAGCAAATCTCTTTTAAACAAAAAGAGGCTGGGACAAAACC
>NZ_NAZB01000083.1:0-4228 GCF_003055045.1 Heyndrickxia sporothermodurans | reverse complement strand
TTTTTATAATTCGGGCTTACTTACAATTAATAGTTAATAATAGAAAAACTGCACCTTAAAATTAACAATTTGGGTGCAGTTCATTTGAATAGTTCCATTTAAGGTTCTTTATTAATTATTAGTCTTAGTTAGTAGAAAAATGTTTTTTATCACAGACCATAAAATTCTTAATAAAAACGGTTTAGAATTCTTTTTATTTAGATCCAGTTGTCGTTCCAATTAATTCATCACCATTAAAAAAATGTGTAAATTTATCGTCTTATCATTCTTTTGTAAATCATATGTCCACTGGTTATCCTTCTTTT
The DNA here is from genome assembly GCF_003055045.1 of Heyndrickxia sporothermodurans. Taxonomy (NCBI): domain Bacteria; kingdom Bacillati; phylum Bacillota; class Bacilli; order Caryophanales; family Bacillaceae; genus Heyndrickxia; species Heyndrickxia sporothermodurans. The sequence continues at coordinate 3,923 of NZ_NAZB01000083.1, read as the reverse complement.
CAATTGGTTCACCAAGAGTATCCACAATATCCGACTTTGTCATACCTTCCTTCAGTTTATCTACCTGATCTTGTTTTACAGTACCTTCTTTATTACCACAAGCAACGATTGCAAATGATAATATAACAATAGAAACTATAGCTAAAACTTTTTTCATTTTTTAACCGCCCGTTCAATATATTGAAAAATTCAGCATTATATCTACCACTTTAGTAGTGGATTACTTTTCAGTATTAATATATTCTCTAATAATTTCGCGCCTGCATACTCTCTTTTCATCAGGAGATTTATTAGTCATGTAACTTATCAAGAAATTCCGTAAATGTTGCCGCAACGTAAAATACATTTTCTCTAGCACGTTCTTCAGCCTGGTCTTCTGTTAATCCCTCTTCACGCATCAACATTTCTTTTTCTCCTGCATTTTCATGCTCCCAAAAAACTACTATTGGGTTTTCTTTATTATTTTTATAATCGAAGCAAATTAAATTTCCAGCTGGATCGTTTGCAATAGGGAAGACCTTTTGCGGAAGGGTAGGTTTGTATATTTCATACTTTTTAACAATATACTCACTACTTTCCTCATCAAAGCTAAATAAACTACCAAAGCATCGCTCTGCATTGCCTACATTAAATTCCTCAGGAAAAACACTCGCACCTCCATTCTTTTTTACACAATTAATATAATCTTGAGGTAAATTGAAGCCTAATTGTAATCCAACTTCTTTAATCTTATTTTCTGATACTTCTAAATCAGCATATTCCCACTCTAAATCTTTTCTCATCTAATACCCTCTCCCCATAATTTATTTCCACCTAGCTGATTTGCTTCATGGACTTTTGAAATAAGAAACTTGATTTTTTTAACCGCCTTCAAAAACTTCATCATTTATTGCCATTTTCAATTCTCCTCGTACTATTTATTTGCAAATCCCCCAGGTTCAAAGGCGCCTGCGTTTATCTTTTCAACACCACCAAGATGTCCAAATTTGGCGTTTATTTCTGTTGGCACAAGTTGCATAGTTACTCCATCATTTAACTCATGCCATGTTAAATTGTTTTTTACTCGGTATTTTTCTATGTCTTTTGCTCTAATTCCACCAGACTCCATTCCAAATTGATGTGCCAATTCTGGGGAATTATTAAGTTGATCTGCTAATTTTTCATTTGCTTAGCCAAAATTATAACTTCTAGCAGCATTTCCTTTAGAACCTTTTCCTCCAAGCATATAGTTTTAATTGGTCCGGTGGGGGCTTAAGTATGACTTAGATTCACCACTTTATTCCCCCAAATTCAACTTTTGGATTCTCTAATGCGGAATGCAGGTGTCTGATTAAGTCTAGCTTTAAAGAATTAGTGTATTTGATAAATTAAAATTGAGCCACATTTCAATGGTTCGATCACAAAAAAAATAAGCCACTTGATTTCCAATTAACAAATCCTCTCTTAAGATTGAAAGTGACCAAACTTTTAATATAGAGAGAGGAAAAAAGGATGATCAACATGGCTCAATTTTATAATATCAAATTCTTACATGAGGTAGAAGGGCTGTCACAGCGACAGATTGCCCAAAAATTGGGGATTTCGAGAAATACCGTTAGTAAATATCTTAAACAGAATGAAGCTCCCACAACTATAAATCGGCAAAATAGCTATATCGGAAGAGAATACTCTGATGAAACAAGGAGAGTCTTGCCAATAATAGATCAGTGGCTTGAAGATGATCTCAAACGTTGGGGAAAACAAAAACATACTGCAGCTCGAATATTTCGTAGATTGCAAGATGAATATAATTTTAAAGGCTCCGAATCAAATATCCGTAAGGTTGTTGCCAAACGCAGGAAAAAACTACAGGATGTCTTTATCCCTCTTGATTTTCAACTCGGCCACCAATTCCAATTCGACTGGGGAGAGGCGGATATTATTCTACAGGGTCGAACACAACGAATTTACCTCTTTTGTATGCAGCTTTCGGCAAGTCGAGTACGATTTGCACGCGCATACCTTCATGAGAAACAAGAGGCTTTCTTAGATGGCTTTGTCCATGCGTTTGAGTTCTTTGGTGGTGTACCAACAGAAGGGCTTTTTGATAACTTAAAAACAGCTGTAGTAAAAATACTCCAAGGTAGAGATCGCTTGGAACAGGAGGCATTCCTAGCTTTACAAGCTCACTACTTGTTCAAGGCAGAATTTTGTAATGTCCGGTCTGGAAATGAAAAAGGCCGCATAGAAGGAACAGTTGGGTATGTAAGAAGAAATGCCCTTGTCCCGTTACCCGAAGTCCAATCATTGGATGAATTAAATGACCACCTTTTGAAATGGTGCTTAAAGGATGCCGAACAGAAAACGGTCCCCCACACCAATGAAAAAGTGGCGCAAATGTGGGAAAAGGAAAAAGAATATCTGCACCCACTTCCGGAAAAGAAATTTGAAGCTTGCAGGCTGGTTTCCTGCCAGGTTAACAAGACATCTTTAATTACTGTAGAGACAAATCAGTATTCTATCCCTTGTAGCTATGTTGGCCAAGGTGTATGGGTCAAAATTTTTGTCGATCGTGTGAGCGTTGTGGCTCAAAATCAAGTGATCGCAGAACATCCTCGTTCTTATGAACGAAACCAAATGATCACAAACCTGGATCATTACCTTGAGGCATTATTGAAAAAGCCTCGAGCAATTCGGGATGCCCATGCATTCCAATCGTCTGATATTCCGGATGTGTTCAGGCGTTTTCATCGAAAGATGAGAGAACATGAAGGAGCCTCGGGTGATCGCAAATTTATCCGACTTCTCCTCCTTCATCGGGAGATAGGAATGGAAAAGTTGACTCAAGCCTTACTTGAAGCTGAACAAGCACAGATCTATCGGTACGAAGTCGTACATGAAATCATTCAAAGGCTCTCAAATAACTGCTTAAAAATCCAGGATCTATCTAAGGAGAAAACGCCGGTAAATCTACTGGACTATAAGATTCAAAAGGCAAATATTGCCCAGTATGGACAATTAACGGGAGGTCAGATGAAATGACAACAGAGATACTTTTAGATCATTTAACAAAACAACTAAGAATGCCTACCATCGCCAAGCAATATCGTTCTCTTGCAAGAGAAGCAGAAGAAAGAAATCTGCAATACGAAGAATATTTACTGGCATTACTTGAAATAGAAGTCCAGGCACGAGAGGAAAATCAAAGGCAAAGAAGGCTGAAACAAGCTGCATTTCCAGTCCATAAAACATTAGATACCTATGACTTTTCTTTAATGCCAAGTTTAAATCGAAACCGATTTCTTACTCTTGCAAAAGGTGAATTTGTCGAGAAAAAAGAGAATATAATTTTTTTAGGAAACAGTGGAACAGGAAAAACCCATTTGGCCACGGGCCTTGGAATCGCTATGATCCAAAATGGTTACAAAACAAAATTCATTACAGCTGCCGAGTTGGTAGAAGAGCTACTCATAGCTAAGGAAGAGCATAAACTTGGGGCGTTTGAGAAGAAGTGGCTCAAAAACGATGTGATCATCGTGGATGAGCTCGGTTACATCCCCTTCTCTAAAACGGGAGCAGAGCTATTATTTCAGTTCTTTTCAAGCCGTTATGAACGTGCAAGTGTTATCATTACGACGAATCTTGAATTTACAGAATGGACGAACATTTTTGGAGATGAAAAAATGACCGCAGCTTTACTTGACCGGCTTACTCACCGCTCACACATTCTTTTGCTTAATGGAGAATCATATCGATTCCGCCAAAGTTTAAAGCAAAAAGAAAATGAAGAGTAGGAGTAACGTGCGAGGTGTTTAGGTTTCTTGCCCCTCTCCCGGGGCAAGAAACCTAAACACCCATCTTCTCCCATATATAGGAGTGCTTATTCCAAGAGTGGCTCACTTTTGAAGTGATCGCTTTGGCTCAATTTATTATTGACAAAAACA
>NZ_NAZB01000082.1:0-4381 GCF_003055045.1 Heyndrickxia sporothermodurans | reverse complement strand
GGGACCTAATAAAGTTAAAGCGGGCCCATGGCAAGGCCGCCTCTACGTTTATGGGTTCGGTACAGCCCGAAGCAGTCCGATAGCAAGGCAACTTTGGGTGCTATGGGACCTAATGAAGTTGAAGCGGACCCATAGCATGCCCGCCTCTACGTTTATGGGTTCGGTACAGCCCGAAGCAGTCCGATAACAGGGCAACTTTGGGTGCTATGGGACCTAATGAGGTTGAAGCGGCCGATAACTAAGCCGCCTCCGAGTTTATGGGATCGGATTAGCCGGAAGCGATCCGATAAAAGTGTAGATCAAGCAGCTATGATACCTAAAGCGGGACAACTTTATTATTATTCTTATATAACCTTACTCTCGTTAACTACTACTTCTTCTTTTTCTTTCATACGTCTAAAGATGGTTGCCAAAATGGGACCTGAAATATTATGCCATACACTAAAGATTGCACTTGGTACTGCTGCTAAAGGTGAAAAATGAGCAGATGCAAGGGCAACTCCTAATCCAGAATTTTGCATACCAACTTCGATTGCGATTGCTTTCTTCTTTGATAAATTCATTTTGAATAATTTTCCTAATAGGTAACCTAACAAATAACCGAGTGTGTTGTGCAAAATAACAACAGCAAAAATTAACAATCCTGTTTCTGCAATTTTCGCTTGGCTTCCGGCAACTACTGCAGATACAATTGCTACGATTGCAACTACTGAAATCAACGGTAAAACTTTTACACTTGCTTGTGCAGGTTTTTTAAATAATTTTTGAACGATGATTCCCAGTATAATCGGAATAAGGACAACTTGTACAATCGAAATGAATAACGAACTTGGCGCTATATCAACCCATTCACTAGCAAATAATAAAATAAGTGCTGGTGTAACAAAAGGTGCCAGAAGAGTTGTAATAGACGTAATAGTTACAGAAAGTGCTACATCTCCCTTGGACAAAAATGTCATAACGTTCGATGAAGTTCCTCCCGGGCAAGACCCAACTAATATAACTCCTATTGCAACCTCCGGCGGTAAATTAAGTCCTTTTGCCAAAAGATAAGCAAGACCAGGCATAATAACAAACTGACCGACTACTCCAATAGCCACATCTTTTGGTCTCGTTAATACCTCTTTAAAATCGTCTACGGTAATGGTTAGACCCATACCAAACATGACAATGCCTAATAAAATTGTAATATATTCGCCAATCCAAGAAAATGTATTTGGCGACAAGAAAGCAAATGCCGCAAAAATTAGCACCCAAATGGCAAATGTACTACTAACAAACTGACTAAAACGTTCTAAAGTTCTCATTTTTTGATCCTTCCCTAAATTAATTTAATGTTCTAAATTATATACCTATAACTAAAAATAAACAATAGTTAGATAATTTGGAGTTTTAGAGCTTTAGACGTTCTATTAAGAATATCTAAGTTTTTATCAATAAAAAAAGAGAACCCTATATAGTTGGTTCTCTCCTGTTGCATTAAAGATAATCAATATAAGCGGATAATTTCCGGTTAACCAGCAAAATGGAGCCCGGTTCGTGGGATTTAAGCGGAGGTTTTCCGATTAAGCAAAGCAAAATCACTCATTTTCACGTTTTTCGCGTTAATAGGCGGAATTTTTCCGTTTATTTAAGGTATTTTAGGTGCAATTTCTCAATTAAGGGAAATTTCTCCGCTTATCAAAATCGATTTTGCGTCTAATGAATTACTCGTACAACTTCTCCTTTAATTAAAGAAAGATTACGATGGGTCTTCAAAATTTATATCAATCGTTGTCCCGTGACCAATCTCACTGCTAATCGTAAGCTCTCCCTTATGTTCCTGAATGATATCTTTAGCTATGGCCATCCCTAGTCCAGAACCTTTATGTGCATCTCCGGTGTTCGTTCCTCGATAGTAACGGTCAAAAATTTTATCGAGTTCTTTTCTCTCTATACCTTTACCATTATCTTTAATTGTTAGATGTGTACGTTCTTTTTTCTCTATCATCACATCTATTTGTACATTTTCATCATTATGAACAATTGCATTATAAATTAAATTATTGATTGCTCTTCGAAATAGAATTTCATCAATTGCTACAGGAATTTGCTCTTGATTTGCATGAAATACAATATTACGATTAGAATATTTAGGATCGTTTAATATATCAATCACAATATTTCTTAAAAAAGCAACAATATTAACTGTTTTTTTGTTTAACGATAGTGCTTTATTTTTCAACCTTGTGGTTAAATTTAAATCTTCTATAACCTCTTTTATATATAATGACTTTTGTTCAATAATTCCAGCGTACTCCCTTATTTCTTCTATAGAAAAATGATAATCTTGATCTTTAATCAATTCAGCATATCCTTGTATGGATGCTAGTGGTGTTTTTATATCATGAGAGATATTTCCAATCCAATCTTCTCTCATGATCTCCAATTTCTTTCTTTCCTTTTCATTGGCTGTTAGCTGATCGGATAAAAAGTTGACATTATGAAAGACATCTTTATAAACTCCTTTAGGCTCATAATTGACAGCGTAATCTTTATTTGCCAATCTTTTGATTCCATTTATGAGTGTTTGTAGAGGCTGTGTAAGACGTTTACTATAAAAGTAACCAATTAGCAAGGCGATGAAAATGTCTATAATAAAAACAATTCCGACAACCTTAACAACTTGATAGATGTTTCGATTATCATACGAAATAAAATAGCGATTTAAACTAGGGTTCTCTATCCCGATAAAATAACTGTAATTAATGGATTTTTCCTTTTTCCCACCAACAAAAACCGTTGTGTCTGCATTAACTTCCTTGTATTTATACGTTTGAACTATTTCTGAAGGCGTATAATTTTTTTTAATGCCCTTAGGCGTTCTATAGTTATAAATGACCTTACCATGTTCGTCCAAAACTTGGATCCATGCATTTTCTTCAATCAACGCTTTTTTTCCTGATTTGCTAATAGTCACATGATTATTTACTATATTAATTTTATCTTGAAATTGTCTTGTAAAAAGTTCGGGAGATGTTTCGTTTCCTTGAAATAATGGTATATTAAAAACAGACTGGGCTATTAATAAAGCAAATATAATAAAAATGTTTACGAAAACAACTAGAATAACGACTAAGACGATGGAAAATATATATCTTCCAGTCAACTTCCACTTCACACTTATTCATCCTCTACAGTGAATTTATAGCCCAAGCCTTTTATCGTAATTAAAAAATTAGGGCGAGAGGGATCTGCTTCAATTTTTTCTCGCAGCCGCCGTATATGAACCATTACCGTATTGTCAGAGCCAAAATTGTCCTCACCCCATACTGTATCATAAAGCCGTTCCTTGCTAATCACCTTATTAATATTTTGGAGGAAGTACTTCATTAATCCAAGTTCCTTTGGCTTTAATTCAATGATTTCCCCATTCTTTAAAATTTGCGCTTTTTGCTCGTTTAATTCAAAGGGGCCAGCTTTTATAATGGAATCTGTTATTATATCCACCTGCATATAATCTGCCCTTCGCAGCTGTGCTTTTACCCGATAAGCAACCTCTTTAGGACTAAATGGCTTTGTAATATAATCATCTCCCCCTATGGCAAAGCCCAAAATTTTATCAATTTCTTCTGTTTTCGCTGATAAAAATAAAATTGGCACATTCGAGATATTTCTTATTTGTTTACATACATCATACCCTTCGCCATCTGGTAACATAATGTCTAATAAAACAAGATCCGGTTGTGTTCGTCGGAATTCAGCAATGCCTTCTTTCGCAGTGGTAGACGTCACTACATAGTTAATTCCCTCTTTTACTAGAACCGTTTTAATAAGTCTTAAAATATCTTCTTCATCATCGATAATTAAAACAGTTTTGTTACTTAGCGACATTCATAAATACCTCCATAACTTTTTCTTTATTATAAAGGAAATAATCCGAGACCCATAATACTAAAAAGCAAAAAAGAACCCTTTTTTCAAAGGATTCTTTTCTCATTATTCCAACATTTTAGCTACTTTTTCAGGTAATTCCTCAGCAGTCACTTCCTGATATGATGTAACACCTTTTCCATCTTTCACAAACAGAAGTAAATACGCATTTTCGCGAAGCTGCTTGTCAGCAGAAAATGTGAATGTTTTTTGGTTGCCATCTTTATCAAAAGCCGGTAATTTATATTCATATCTTTTATAAATCGTTCCATCACTCATTTTGTCTTCCATTTTAGTTCCTTTTCCTTTTATTTGTGTGTAATATTCATCAGCACCAAATCGATTAAGATTTACATTTTGCATAAAAATTGCACCAGCAACTAAAATCACTAATACTATTCCAATCACTATCATTGACTTTTTCATTCATATACCCCTCACTCTATTTTCGTTTTGTCAAAACTTTTAT
>NZ_NAZB01000081.1:0-3115 GCF_003055045.1 Heyndrickxia sporothermodurans | reverse complement strand
TAAAGAGAAATCCCCTAAAAAGGGGAATCTACTGGTATATAATCGTGCTTTTCTATTTTAATCTTATATATTTCATCTATGTGAAGGATAAAGCTAACATCATAATCTAAAGTAATAAACCAATCCAAATCCTTTTGTAAATGTGTCCGAAAGTACTTGTTTCGAATACGAAGCTCAAACGAATCGCCCTGACCCATCCAGTATGCTTGTTGCCCAATCCAGACTCTCCACTCTTGGTCGCGATGGTCAAATACTAATATCCCCCGTGATATCATAAACTGCTGTCCTCTATAGCCAACCTTACGATTTCTTCGTCAATTTGTTCCTTCTTTAACTGCGATCCAAACAGTAGACTATTGATTGTGAGTTTGTTGATGACACGTGGCCATCCTTGAGAACGTAAGGCAATGGCTTCTATTGCTGATTCGGTAAAGATGGGCATCTTCGCCCCAGCTATTTTCATATGATGATCGATGTATTTTGCTACTTCCTCCCTTGATAATGGCTGTATTTCAAATTTCGCGATTACTCTTTGAGAAAGCGGACGATGGTGAGTTAAGGTTAATCGCGTCTTTAAATGTGGCAACCCCGCCATAATTAAGATAAATGGGTTTATAGAATCCATTTGAAAATTAAATAAAATTGCTATATCCTGTAAAAAAGCATCTTTTGCCATATGCATTTCATCTAATATAAACACGGGAGTAATTTTTCGTTCTCCTGCCATTCGCTCAATCCCTTGTTGAATTTGCCGAAAAAGATCTACCTTACGAAACTTCGGCTCTTCTCCTAGGCCATAGACTAATCCTCGATAAAAATCCATTACACCGCCTGTTGAAAGGGGGAAATAGACGACATGATAGAGGGAAGGATTCAATGATTCCTTAAAAGTACGCAAGGTAAATGTTTTTCCTGCTCCAGGGTCTCCCGTAATAAGTCCAATTCCTTTTGATTGCTGTAAATACTTTAATGCGCTCAATGCCCCATGATAATCCGATGAAGGAAAAGCGTCTGAAGGTCGTAAATCCTTTGAAAAAGGAGTTTGGGCTAAGGAATAAAAAGATTTATACATGATCTCGTTCCTCCTTCTGTTCTTCTACTTGAGATACTGAAAAGGGAGAACGGACTCGTTTTACATATGCATTATCCTTCATAGATACAGGCGTGGCTTCTGCTACCTTCTTATCATCTTCAAATATATAGACCCCATGTTCATCCAATCGCACATCGATGGAGGATCCTATAAAACGAGAAGGAACTTCGTAAAGGTGCTTATTCAACGTAATGGTCGAATCCGCCTTTACCTTTCGTTGTTCCCGTTTCAAGAAGATGGTGTCCAGAATGGATGGATCCTCCAGATAGGTGATATTTTCAAGTTGTGCGTGAAACATTTCATGTGGGGTTCTTCCTTCTAAGGACGCATGTACCCTTCGATGATAATCTTCTTCTAACCAACGCCAAAACCTTTCATTTAATTCCTCTAGTGAATGAACTGGGTTGGCCTGCAATAAAGGATAAAACCTTGTTTGAACGGTTTTAAAGAACCTTTCAATTTTCCCTTTGCTTTGAGGATCATACGGTTGTGTGTGAGCCAGAGTGATTCCAAGCTGAGCACACGCATATTGAAGCGTTTCGGATCGATAGATCTTGCCATTATCCGCATAAATAATGGTTGGTTTTCCTCTTCTGATTAACGCCTCTTTGGTTACGACTCTTAATCCATCGAATTTCTCGGATGAGAAGAACTCTGCATACGGAACTAGGCGCGAACAGTCATCAATATAAGCAATCAAATAAGTTTTTTTGCTTTTTCCATTGATCCGAACGTATGGGCCATGGGATAAATCGGCCTGCCATAATACATTTACTTTGTCATGGGCGAACCTTTTTCGTTCCGGGCTTGCCACGATACTTTTCCCTACAAGATTGTGTTTTTTGAGTAATCGGTTTATAGTAGAGTAAGATATTTGTTTTTTTGTGATCTCTCCTTTCTCCAGAAGTTGTTCGTAGAAGACACTGACTGGCATATGGAGAGATTTTTTTCGTATTTCAAGAATTTGATCTAGATCATCGGGTGATAGTCTTCTAGAATTCCCTCGATCCATCCGTTTTTTCGGCTTTAGTGCTTCAAATCCATTTCGTTGATAATGAAGCAGCCATTCTTTTATTGTTTTTACGGCAATTTTCCGTTCTCCGTAATAAGGAATAGAATGAATTTTCCCCTCTAATCCTTTCAAATATTCATTTGAATCAATTTGTCCATTAAATAATGGGGCAATGAGCCCATATCGAAATAAAGCTACTTGTTCACGTTCTTTTTCATTCATGGAATCTTCCTCCTTTTAATAGAAGGACAACCGGTTATCCATGATTCCATTCTACTTTCTCCGACATTTTATGACGATGAAAAAAGTATGTGGGATGAATAATATTTTCATATCTCTCCATTTTTGATAGAATTAATTTGCCATAAGGTATTTTGAAAAATGACCCCAGCTCCTTCGTAAGAAGGGTGATTCGCCAAAATCAAGGATCATTTTCATATATTTTATGGCTTCCTTTTTTATATCACCTGACATTCCGATCACTCGCCCTAGACTAACAAAGAAACTATGGACCCAATTCACATTCTTAAGATAACGATTCAGATGAAACTTTAGTAGCTGACGGCTGCCATTTGATTTTTTCCCCTCCAGATTTTGAAGAACCCGCCCTAAAATAGTATGTATAGTATGTTGGTAGTACGGAATAAGAAAATCAGGAAGAATCGAAAAATTCGCTTCACAGTGTAAACATTTCATACGACAAATTGGGATTCTAATAGAAAACTCCTCCGTAACCGCATACCGCCAGTAATAACCGTTCCGATGTAGATTTCCAGGAGAGGGGCATTTACAGTTTGGGCACTCTTCAAACAAAGGAAATTCGTTCTTTTTTCCCTTTGCCTCATACTCTATTAATTCAATACCAAAATCATGCGGAATGATCATAAAAAAACTCCTCCCAACTAATATGCAAAAAATTTAGCACATTCTGTCGGAGAAGTATATAGATTAATCTGGAGGAATTTGAAAAAAATATTTGGTTTTTGGAGGAAATAAAGTGGCTATTTACA
>NZ_NAZB01000080.1:0-1640 GCF_003055045.1 Heyndrickxia sporothermodurans | reverse complement strand
CATTTATAAACCCATTTTCATCCGGTTCTAGTCCATGCAAGGAATGTTTCATATTTTTCATCATCGTATCATAATTTGCGAGAGTAGAATACCGCGACAAGGAGGAACGCATCTATCGGGTGGTTACCAACCGCTGGGACATTACAGCCGAACAAGTCGCCGAAATCTACAAGCAGCGCTGGCAAATCGAGCTTTTTTTCAAGTGGATCAAACAGCACTTAAAACTGGTCAAGCTCTTCAACTATAAGCCAGAAGCTGTCTGGAATCAGCTTTGGCTGGCAATGATCGCTTATGCGTTGAGTGAGATTATTAAAATCAAAACAAGGGTTAACAAAACAACATAGCAAGTGCTTCAACTTCTGCGTATTTATTGGTTTGAGTCATGGAAACAGTTTTTTGAGGCCCTTCATCGCGAGCCAACAAGGACTTCCAAGGACAGAAGGAAAAAGGGTAAGCCTGGACGGCCAAGGAAACACCCGAAAAAGCTCAAACCAGTGAAACTGATAGATGACAAGTGAGCAATGGCTAACTAAATAACTGGGTAACCATCGACGTCTTAGTTTAGTGCGGTCGTTTTTTTAGTTGCCTATCTATGACTGGCTTGCCTGCTATGTTGAATTTACTATTTTTTGTATCCGTTTTGAAAGGCTAGTGCAAAATACGGGGGTTAATCCGCTCTATAATTTGGTAAAACATCATATAATGCTTATAAGGATTACCTCTACTCTCTAAATAAAAAGCAGTTTATTCGGCACTCACCCCACTAAAAAAGCCTTAAAAGAAAATAAAACTCTTTTAAGGTTTCTCATTACTAGACGTTATTGATTTTGTTTTTATAAACTTTTAAAATTGTTGTGTTTAAATCACTGATTTCTGATAAATGCCATTCAAACGTCGTTAGAATTCTATGAAGTTCAAATAACATTTTCTCTATTTCTTCACCATCGTTCTTATCCAATGAACCAAAATTGTTTAATATAATATCTAAATCTCTAGTTAACACCCTAAAATCCTCAAGGTTCTCGTACTGTTCATCTAAATCTTCTTTATTTACAATATTAATACTTGAATTAAGTTTTTCTAGTATGTCCAATATTCCTTCTAACTTTTTATCCATATAAATTCCTCCACTATTATTTCCACCCCTTAACTACTCGTCCAAGTGCTTTCTTAGTCTTGTCGGGGTTTAAAGTACCATCTAAATTCAATACGTATTTCACATTCCCTGTCTTATCTATTACTTCTAAATGGTCTTTGTGTAATGCGTCAAGATAAACTCCATAACCCTTTTTCAGATATTGGTTATCAGTTTTCTTTTCTACCTTATAAATTGATTGTCCATCGTACTTTACTTTTGATTTTGATAAGGAATTACTTATTGATTTTCCAAATTCCATATCAAAAAACTCATTCATATTTGAAACAGGTTTAACAATACCCTTAGTACCATCCCCGAACGCCTTCCTAGCCGCCAGCTGAATCTGATCCTCCAGACGATTCATCACATTATAAGGAATGGGGCCAGCGGTAACAGTTCCTAAATATGGACTCAGTCCCTCAACCTTGGCAGTTATCTCACCAAATTTACCAACTTTCGTACCTAGATTGCCAATTTTGCTGATCCCTTTATCACCTAAAAC
>NZ_NAZB01000079.1:0-2508 GCF_003055045.1 Heyndrickxia sporothermodurans | reverse complement strand
TTCATTTAGGGGCTATAGAGTTTATGATACCGGAAGTGATGATGTTTTTTGTTTAGACTTTAATCAACTGGATAATAAAGGGGAGCCTAAATTAGTTTCTTTTGTACCTGGATTTGATCTAAAGAGTCAAACGAATGAAATAATTGCTAACGACTTTGGTGATTTTTTGTTAGAATTAGTTAATCAAGAAATATAGAATGAATGGAAAAATCTTGATTGGCAAGTGCCTTTCAAGGTTTCTTTTTTAGGGACTATCTAGTGCTTAGTGAGCACTAATTATTTGTAGAATAGAAATAAACCTCTTCTATTCTATTTTCAAACCTTTCTTCGGGTACCTAACAGATGAAGGCAACCATTTCATGCAAAAAGTAGATGATATTGTACACTTACCATAGTTACAAGGAAACAATGCATCAAATCAAGCGAGCAAAAGAAAAGGTGAAGACGACGCTTCATCAACTGCATTCCTTTGACCAACAAGCAACACGATCACTGGATTCCGTTCGCAAAGATATTCAAACGATGTCCCGATTTATCGAACAAATGGATTCCAAACTTAAGGGAAACAAGCAAATCATCACCAACTTTACATCTCAGAAATTAATGAGGGAAGAAGCATATCGGAGTCTACTAGGTGAATTCGTACAAAAAGGAAACATGACTCCCATTCAAACGATTCATAGGGAAGCCTACGGAAACTACAAAAGTATCAAATACCAAGTATATCCAGACGGACTTATCGTCATGGAATATCAAAAAATCGGGAAAGACTCAGATGTATATTATGAGGTAGTTACCGACATTCCCAAGGAAGTGAAAGATGGCGCAAAAGTAGGAATCATCGAACCAACCATTGATAACATCTTGAAAGGAATATATGTAGGTTCTGGGAAAGCTGTAGGAGATACCATTGAGGGCTGGAAAGGCCTTTATAAATTGGCTGAAAAATATCTGGGTCCCACCTCAAGTCCTGACTTACTATTGAAAACTGGATTAATCGGAACCGAACTTTATCTTGATTCAAAAGCTGTTTTCGGAAGAGCTGTTGATACGGGCAAATATATGGTGAAAGCTGTAAAAGACGGTTTTGTACGGGATGTCATCAACGGAGATGCGGAAAGTAGGAGTAAATATTTTACTTACCTATTTACCACCTTGGGAATTGGAGCATTGGGTGATAAGGGAATCAGTAAAGCGGGAAATGTAAGTATGAAAGTGGGGCACATTGGAAGGATAACGACCAAGGTTGAAGGACTTACCCCATCTATGGGAACCGTTACCGCTGGCCCCATTCCTTATAATGTGATGAATCATTTGGAGGATCAGATTCAGCTGGCGACGAGGAAAGCGTTTGGGGATGAAACTAAGGGTACGGGTAAATATCAAGTTGGAGCATATAAAGATATTAAAGGAATAGAAGGACTTGATGCCCATCATGCAGGACAGAAGGCAGCAATGAAGAAATTAGTAGATAATTATGATTTAAATACTGAACCTGCAATTAATGTTCCAAAGGTGGGGCACACCATTAAAGGACCTCATGGAATCGTTTCAAGAAGTACAAAAGGAATAGATAATCCTAGACAGTTATTGGCAAGAGATATTAGGGAACTTAGAAGAGTCTATGATGGCATACCGAATTCTGCTCTAAAAGAACTTATTGAATTAAACAAAAAAATGTATCCAGAAATGAGGAAATAAAATGAATGATATTTTTGTGAAATCACTTTATGAGTCTATCGTTAAAGAGAACCTTCAACTATACAAAGATTTGTATAAAACAACGAATGTTACTTCTAAAACAGATAATTATTGGAAAAAAGCTATTGGTTTTTACGATAGTTTAACTGACGAAAATAAAGATAATTTAATGAAGATAATTGAACAAACTATGATTGATACTATTTCAAACATGCTAGGAGTAATTGATGGAAGTACGACTTTAAAAGATTGTTCGTTAGAACCTAAATTACTGCTCGATTCTGTTGATACGGAAGGAGAACTGCAAGATTCGTTTTTAGAATTCATAGAAGAAAGAAATAGGCTCTGTTTAATATAGCAGTTCAGATTTTAATCGGTTATAGTGGAGTTAAAATAGGGTTCAATAATTTTATTAAAAGTCCAAACATTTATAATAAAGATTGATAATTTGTAAATACGTTTGATTAATAATATCTATTTTGTAGGGTCTTGCTTTGTTCAATCGGGATATATTAGTGATAATTGTGGAGGAATATAAATGAGTAAAATAAGTTGGTTTGGAATCTTTTTATTTATGTTCATGATGTCAGTTGTTGGCTTTTTAGTATTTGACAACATAGTATCCTCGTTAATATTTGGAATAGGTGTAGGTGGTGCAATTGGTTGGTTAATTACCACAAAAATAGTTAAAGAAAAAGAATAGCATGTGGAATCAACTTTATTCTTTTCAAGAAAAGGGCGCGATCATCGCACAATGTTGTACCGGAATAGCGCCATTTAAACGAATAAAGGTATTGTAAAAAGTTC